>JAQGHW010000178.1 GCA_028291505.1 Rhodopila sp.
CCTTTCGCGGAGCGATGGTGTGAGGCTCAGCTTGCCGGGGCCGCCCGGATCGGTATGGCGGCGCACCCAGTGCATCCGCCCCTTGTGATGCACTGCACTGTGCAGTATAGTGGTATGCACTGGTTAGTGCAATAGGGATTTCGCATGGAAATTCGCAATGGTTCAAAGGAGGCTGGCCCGAAGGCCCGGAATGGCGGGTCGCGGGCGGCCATCGTCGCGGCGGCCGAGCGCCTGTTCCTCGAACGAGGCTTTGGCGCCGTCAGCATGGACGAACTGGCCGAGACCGCGGGCGTGGCCCGGCGGACGCTCTACAACCAGTTCTCAAGCAAGGAAGAGATTTTCCGGGAAATGCTCCGCCGGCTGTCGGGTCAGCTCGAGGACGCGTTTCCGTCCGGCGTCGAAACCCAAGGCGATGTCGAGGACGTGCTGCGTCTGGTCGCGCGCATGATTCTGGAGCTCCACAGGCATCCGGAATATCTCGGCTTCCTACGCATGGTGGTCGCCGACTCCCGCCAGTTTCCCTGGATCGCCGAGGCGTTCGCCACGATCATGGATCCCCAAACCGAGCGGCTCGTGCGCTATCTCGCCCATCTGACGGCGCTGGATATCCTGGACTGCCGCAATCCGATGCTTGCGGCTCACCAATTCATCGGGATGCTCAACGAGCTATCTCTGTGGCCCTGGATGATGGGCCGCGAAGGCCTACCCGTCTCGACCGAGGACGCAGTTGAAGAGACGATCCGGATGTTCCTGCAGCGCTACCGGCGCCCACAATCGAAGGGGCACGGTGACGCGGTGAATTCCTCTCTGCGCCAGGATATCTAGCGATCCTTTGGGCTTGCCAACGATGAGCGCAATTATCAGGGCGATGGTCGTGGTGGAGACCGAGCCCTCGAACCAGAACGCGCCCCCGAATGCCATTTATGGCCCGACGGAAAGGCTAGTTAGTGACACCGAACATCCACTTGGGCGTGAATCCGCCAGGGTTAGACAGTGCCGAAGGTCCGCTTCCCAGGATTGGTTGACGGGCCGGACTATGGCCGATCTGGGCGCGCAGCCGCCGGCGCCATACGCCGCTGAACGTCCGCTTCAGGGATCGGCCGATTTGGCCGTTCAATGACAGACTTGGGTCGAAAGCTGCCGAAGCAACTGCCTGCTGTCAGCGTCTGCTTTGCCCAGATACAGCGCGATGAGCCCCGGGTTATCGGACAGCGGCGCGCGTCCGACACCGGCACAACCAGCTGGCCTAATCGCGCCAGGCGGACGCGTAGGACCGCCGCGTGCTGGCGCCGCTGAATCGGGCGGCGTAGCCCGCCGGCCGCACTGCCGGTAACCTGCGTGGCAAGGAACTTCCCGAACGCCGTCCCACGAGTGCGTGAACTTGACTTCGCAAGCCATGCTGTCAGGCCGGTGGAACATGGCGAGCCAGAGTCAGCAACTGCTCTTCGTGGCTGGGCGTCCGTGGAATGTCGAAGGCGATAGAGCGCGCGTCCCGGCCAAGCACCAAGTGCGGCCGCCGCCGCTCCCAATACGACATCAGTGCCGCCACAGCATGGGTGTACTCGTCACAGATTTCCTCCGGCGCTTCCATGTCGAACGGCTGCGAAAACCCGGGCGGGGCATACTGCAGCACGACGGTCTTCAACCCGCGGAACTCACGTTGCAGATGGGCGAGGTGCCGCTCCAGCACGGCAGCGCCGAGACCATGGCCCCGATCGCTGTCGGCAACTTCCCACTGCTCGAGGTAAATCACAGGGCCAACATCAAAGAGGTCGCAAACTGGCCCGTGGCGGTTGATCAGCGCATTGGCCATGCTCGCCAATTCTTGGTTTTCCGCGTCGCATCGATAAAAGAACTCGGCATCCGCCGTTCCCTTTCGAGGTTGGCGGATCACATAGCCGCCGGTGACGACGGCCGGCCTGCCCGACGCGTGGGTTGCCAGACACGAGCACCAATGGATCGTGTAGGTGTGCGTCATCCCGGCGGTATTGACCGGCTCTCGCTGGAAATACAGGGTCGTGCCATCAGGCCCATCAGCGCCGGGCGGCGCGGTGCGCGGGATGGCGGGCAGCCGGCCGACAAAGCCAAGCTCGCCAGGTGTCTGCACCAGGAAGGAACGCAGTCGACGCTTCAGCACCTGTGGCGCAAGCTCGGCCCACAGCTCGGTCGCAAGCGACGCCGGATACGGGCTGTTCCACAGCCAGCGCCAAGCCTCTTGAGCATCCGGGACGCCGAGCGTTGCCAGCCTCCCCTCTGGCCCGGTGTCGTAGGTGCGGAAGCCGTTGAATGCTCGACCGCGGACCTCTTGTACGAACGCCTCGTGCAGAACGTCGTCGAGCGTCGTTACACGGATGCCCTGATTCCCCAACTCATCGCGCCAGCAAATTTCTTGCGGCAAGGACTCCTCGACAGTCCGGTTGAGGTTCGACCAGCGGCGGCCGCCAGGGGCCCACCCCTTGAGAGCCTGCGTGATGACGGCAACGAGTGCGATTTCCCCCCAGCCACCCTCGACAAGACAGCGCCGGGCGACAGGACGCAGCTCAGCCAGAAGCTCAGGTGTCGGATGGCCGCTAAAGTCCATGCGAGGCGTCCTTGCCGGAAGGAATCCAACTGATCGCGTGCTTCCGATCATAGTGCATTCCACGCCGGAAGGTGAAGGTGTAGCAAGCCGGGGTTCGACCATGTCGTGTCGACAAATATCGGCGCAGTCTGGTGGGTCTTGATCGCCCTCCCGGGTTGCAGTCCGACCCGTGAGCGTTACCGTAAAAGCGTGGCGCGGCCGGTCTTGTGGA
>JAQGHW010000719.1 GCA_028291505.1 Rhodopila sp.
CGCGGCGGCGGCTGATCCGTATGATCCAAGCGTTCAACCCGGACGCGCTGCATATCGCGACCGAGGGGCCGCTCGGCCTCGCCGCGCGAAGTTGGGCGAAACGGACCGGCTTTGCCTTTACCACCGCGTTTCACACTCGGTTCGCTGAATATGTGAAAGCGCGGATCGGGCTTCCGGTGGGGCCGATCTATGCGTGGATGCGGCGCTTCCATGCTGCGGGGCAGGGGACGATGGTCGCAACGCAATCGTTGCGAGACGAACTATTGGCACGCGGGTTCCAGAATATCAGGTCCTGGACGCGTGGAGTCGATCTTGATCTGTTCAAACCATCCGGGCGCGACGAATTCGCGGGGCTGCCCGGTCCCATCTTCGCCTATGTTGGCCGGGTGGCAGTAGAGAAGAATATTGGCACGTTCCTCGATCTGGAGTTGCCGGGATCGAAGGTGGTAGTGGGCGGCGGTCCTCAACTGGCCTCGTTACAGCGGGAATACCCGAATGTTACGTTTACCGGACCGCGATATGGCGAGGCTCTGGCGAAAGCGTATTCCGGAGCGGACGTGTTCGTGTTCCCCAGCCGCACGGATACCTTTGGGTTGGTTATATTGGAATCTCTGGCCTGCGGCACGCCAGTAGCGGCGTTCCCGGTTACCGGACCGATGGACGTGCTGACCAATGCCGTTGGCAAGATTGGTTCGATCAACGAAGACCTTCGGATGGCGGCGCTGGATGCGCTCACCGCCGATCGAGGCGCTTGCCGGCTGCACGCTGAGCGCTATTCGTGGCGAGTGTGCGCTGAAATTTTTTTGTCGCACTTGGTACCGCTGATGGGATCTCGATGAAACGAGAGTGTGGGGGCGCCCAGCAACAAGCTCGACATCACGGTCCGGCGTTCGCCGCTGGAACGTTTCCCCGGCGGTCTTCGCGTTACGCTCGCTCTGCGCCAAAAGCGCCCAAACTGCCAGACGGACATGGACACACCGGTTGACTTTTCGTCAGCCAGCGCATCGCACCGCTTTGTCGCAAAGCACGTCGCCCGGACGACGCCTCGCTTCCTGCACCCGATTGCGCTGCTTGTATCTGGTCGGGCTACGTAGGTGGTCTACTCCGGGATGACCTCACCGGAGCCGCCGAACTCCGCCGGGAAGTCCTTTTGCTTCGGCAACCCGTCGCGCATCGGCAGCACCGTCTCGGCGTAATTGACGTGCACCTGCGGGGCGAACGCGAGTTCCGGAATGGTTGCCGCGAAAACGTCGATCATGCCAAGCGGAGGATGGGCGGCGAACAGGTGGCCGCCGCACAGCCGACAGAACTGCCGGTGGCTCATTTCGGTCTTTTGGTACGTGGCGACGTTCTCGGCGCCCTTGACCACCTCTACCGCCTCGATCTGCCAGAGCGTAAAGGCGTTGACCGGACCGCCGGACCAGGAGCGACACGACCGGCAATGGCAATAGCCCATCGCATTGGGCTCGCCGGTCACGCGGATCTCAACAGCCCCGCAGAAGCATGCGCCCGAGTATGAAGCACTCATGTTTTCCTCCTGTGTGTCATTCTCCCGACAAGTTTCGTCGGATCCCACGTGAAGGCAAGCGGAATTGGCGCTGGGGACCATGCCTCGGTGGAAGTTGAAAGAACCGCGTGTGGGCCGGCCCGGCCCGAACACAGATCGGGGCAGACGGAGTGAAGTCGCGGGTCGTCGCCCGTGACTGTCCTGTGCGCGTCGGCGCTTTCGGGCGGTAGGCCCTGGGAGTCGGCGGTGCCTGTCCGAACACGGTGCATTCGAGCACGGCTTGTGTTCAGGCGGCGCCGCGCAGAAGTTCGCTGTCGACACCCAGGCTGCGGGCGATCGGCAACAGGGTGAAATAGCGGCGGGACACGCGGTCGGCGACGGCACCGATCGCCTGCTCCAGCTTTCTCAGCCGCGGCGGCAGGCGGGCGGTGGTGGCCATCTGGTCGGGTGACTTCAGCACCTCCTGCACGATGTCGCGGGTCTCCTGCAGCAGCGGTTCCATGGCCATCAGCAGGGAATCGCCGTCCTCGACGATCTCACGGAGCAGATCGCGGGCGGCGGCCAACTGGAACGCCAGGCCGCGCGGGTTGCCTTCGTCGGCCAGGATCAGGTCCAGCGCGGGGGCGGGCTGCAACACTGCGAGGTAGCGGGTGCGGTAGGTGATGACGGAATCCCGCAACTCCAGCGCCAGGCGGAGCGCTGCCTCGACGCGGCCGGGCTGGGTCAGGGCGCGGGGCTGATCGAGGACCTGGGCCAGTTCCCCGGTGATCGACTGGGCTCGCTCCACGCGCCGGCCGAAATCAAGGAACAGGCGGCCGCCGCCGCGGACCATGTTCTCGGCCGCGAGGCCGGCGACGGTGGCGGCGAATTCCAGGATCTCGGTGGTCAGGTTGGAGGCGTATTCCAGCGCCTGGGCTTTCGAATCGGGCGGCAGGCGCTTCATGTTCTCGCCCAGGATCCGCAGCGAGCGGGTCAGCACCGCGTGCATCTCCCCGGTCAGGCGGTCGCGCAGTTGCTCGACCTGGCGGGCGACGTGGGCGAGGACGCGGCGCATGCCCCCTTCGTGGCGGAACGCGCGCATGACCGCGGACGCCAGCATGCCGGCACCGAGAACGCTTGCACCCTCGGCGTCCATCATCTTCGCCTTGACGAGGCTGGCGACCAGAATGTGCATCTCGGCGACTTCACGGGCGGTCGGGGACGGGCGCAGAATACGTGCGATGATTGCCCGCTGCAGGCGCGCGGCTTCCTCCAGGCGCTCCAGGTAACGTCCCAGCCAGTAGAAATTGTCGGCGACGCGGGATGGCAGGTCACCCGCGGTGCGGCGGATCGCAAGTGTCGGGGTGAGCAGGCCCAGGGCGCCCTGCACGGTGCTGGTTTCGTCCTGCATGACCCAGACGTCCTTGGACAGCGCGTTGCGCGGCAGGCGGCCGGCGAGTGCGTCTTCTTCCGACAGCGCTCGGGCGAGGCCGCCGGGGAAGGCGCGCCATCGTGTGCCGTCGAAGGTCATGAACATGCGCAGCGCGATGGGTTTGGCTTCCAGCCCGTGTTCCCCGGCACAGGGAGCGACGGAGGGGTTGGGGGCGACGGATGCCGCGAATGCCGCGGGGTTGGCGGCCATGCGGGCGGCCAGGTTGGCACGTTCCGCGGTTGACAGCATCATCGGCACCACGGGATGCGCATTGCCGTCGGTCGCGGGACGGACGAGCCAGCCTTCCAGATCACGCAGCACGGTGCGGACGACGGCGCCCTCGCCAAGCCAGAGCGTCGCTTGGCTGGCGAGTTGGAGGTCTTCGCCAAGGAGGCGGCGGGCAAGGGCGGGCAGGAAGGCGGCGAGGGCGGGGGCCTCGGCCACGCCGGATCCGGGATCATTGACCATGCGGACGGAACCGCCGCGGATGGCGTCGAGCAGGCCGGGAACGCCGGTGCCGGAAGACAGTTCCAGCGAGTCGACGCCGTGGCCTTCTTTGCGGCGCAGCAGGACGCCGATGCGCTGCAGGCCACGCAGGGTTTTCAGGAACACCTTGCCGTTGCGCAGCGTCAGGTCGCCGCCTTCGACCAGGCCGATAGAGAGTTCGCGGGACAACAGCACGTGCTCGAACCATAACGGGTCGGAGTGGCCGCCGCTGAGCAGGGCAACGCCGGCGCCGTCATCCGGGGCGAGGGCCTGCAGGGCGTCGCTGGTGACCTCCAGATATTGCCGGAGCTGCTGAATGCGCTGGGACTGGAACAGCTCGGGCACCACGCGAGACATGATGCGGCGGTTTTCCAGCGCGTACGCAAGGCCCTGCGCCTGCCCGGTGCGATCGGCGAGGACGCGCCACGCGCCGTCCGGCCCGCGCAGCATGTCGGCGGCGTAGAATGACAAATAGCGGTGTGTTCTGCGGCCATCGACGGTGTGGCAGGGACGCAGGAAGGACGGGTTGCCGTAGACGAGATCAGGCGGGACAAGTTGTTCGCTTAGCAGCGTCTGGGGACCGTAGAGGTCGGCGAGGATCAGTTCCATAAGCTGGGCGCGTTGGGCAAGGCCGGATTCCAGGGCGGCGAATTCGACGGCGGACATCAACAGGGGGATGGGATCGCAGCGCCAGTTGACGGCCCGCTCGCCGGGCAGGATGGCGGTGATGCCTTCCTCGGCGAATGCCTGGTCCATAAGGTGCGCTCGTTGTGCCAAAGTCTCGTGGCCGAGCGCGAACATGGTGGAGAGCAAGGACCGCCAATGGGGCTTGGCGTGGCCTGTTCCATCCGCCATTTCGTCGAGCGGGTTGTCGCCGGTCATGCTGTGTCGCCGCTCATGCTGCGCCGCCGGTCACGATGCGTCGCCGATTGGGCCGGATTGGCTAAGGAGCGCCGCCAAACCTTTGCAGGCACGCACACTTTGATCCTCTTCAGGTGTCGAAGGGCGGAACGTGGCACGAGGGTCGCGGACTGTCCAGGACGGTTGGGTCGGGAGAGGCGGAAGACATGGCACGGCCAACGAACCCGGCTCGCGGGACGCGCTCGGGATGCAGCAGAAATGTACTCTATCAGATAATTTTTCTTGTATTATTCGCTGTAAGAGAGCAGGTGAGGGTGTGGGGCTTGTCATACCATCTAAGGTTTTCAAACAGCTTGCTGCATTGCCAAAGGCCGATGCACGGCGGCTGTTGGAGCGTCTGGAAGGGATAGCCGCGGCGCCGGACGCGTTGCATCTTGGCGTTACTGGGTTGGTCGGAGAGTTGGGAGCCTACCGGGTCCGTCAGGGTGATTGGCGTGCCATATTTCGAATTGAAGAAGGCGATGTGATCGTCGATCGCATCGCGCATCGCAGGGAGGTTTATCGATGACCGCGATCAAGATTGTGGAGGAAACCAAGGACACAGTCACGGTTCGTCGCCAGGATTGGACGCGTTTGCTGGCGGAGCTGGAAGATGCCGAGGATCGGGCGGCCGTGCGCGGGCAGCGGGCGCAGGAGGCGGCGCTGGGCAAAGAGGCAATGCGCCAAAACTATCTGACCGGTGAGGAGGCAAGGCGCTTGCTCGATGGCGAAAGTCCGGTGCGTGTCTGGAGAGGAAAGCGCGGTCTGACGCAGCGTGCGCTCGCGGCCTCGGCGGGAGTGGCGGCAAGCTACCTCGCCGACATTGAGAATGGCCGGAAGCCGGGTAGCGCGGATGCACTGTCTCGTCTTGCCGGCGCGCTGGGTGTGTCGATGGACGATCTTATGGACGAACAACAACGCCGACGGGATCCCAGCTACGGGCCTGTTCGTCTTCAAACGTATCTACATTCGATGGGCATTGGTCCCGGGGGCCATGGTGCGGGCCCGAATGAACGGACATTCGCCTCGGTCGGCGAGGCCATGGCGGCGGTGCGCAATGAGTGGCAGACGTTGAAGAATCAGTCTCCCGGAATCGCGGATGAGCGGGGGCTGCCTGTTTTCAGTCAGGAAGACCTGTGGCGGACGATGGAGCCCGAATTGTTCGACCCGAACTGCGTCCAATCGATGCCGGAGGTGGCATTCGAGGAAGCGGGGAAATGGAGTTTGGATTCCTATTTCGTGTGGGCAGCGGCGGACGGTGAGCCCGTTCTCTGCCGCGTGACGGGAGAGGTATTTCGTGATTGCCTGGATGAGCCCAAAGCGGAGCCGAGGGACTTCACGCGCCTGTTCCA
The DNA here is from genome assembly GCA_028291505.1 of Rhodopila sp. Classification (GTDB taxonomy): domain Bacteria; phylum Pseudomonadota; class Alphaproteobacteria; order Acetobacterales; family Acetobacteraceae; genus Rhodopila. The sequence goes on from JAQGHW010000719.1 coordinate 5,657, forward strand.
ACGGCATCGGCAGACCTTTGAGCGCGCGTTCCGCCGCGCCATTCATGACCGTCTACCCGGATCACCGGCTGAGGCAAGGAACGACCGGAAAGAGGTTGTCGTGGACAGCCATTCCTTTCACTTCCTAACAGCGCCCCGCGTGCGGTCTAAGTAGGACCCTTAGGGTTCCGCAGCCTTAGACATCACGGGGCGTGCGCGCCTCTTACGCAGCCGGTACCAGCGCCTCCGCAACAGGCGACGGGGCTTGGCGCTCAACTGTCCGAGGCGCCGATCGCGCCGTCGTCACGCTGGGTCCGATCAGGTGACGGTACAGCGCCTCGTATTCGGCGGCGGCGCCGGCCCAGCTGAAGCAGCGGGCCATTGCGGCGCGGCGCATATCAGCGAGCTGGTCCTCATCGTCGTAGGTGTCGAAGGCGCGGTGGCACGCCTCCATCAGTCCGTGCGACGACAGCGTGGAGAACAGGAACCCGGTGGTGCCGTCGTCGATGGTATCGGCAAGGCCACCCGTCGCATGGGCGATCGGCAGGGCCCCGTACCGTTGTGCCTGCATCTGCGTCAGGCCGCATGGTTCGAAGCGTGACGGCATCAGGGTGAAGTCACTGGCGGCGACGATCCGCCGCGCCATCGGCTCGTTGAAGCCGATCAGCACGCCGATATCGTCGCGATGGCGGCGTGAGGTGCGGCTGAGCATGTGCTCGATCTCGGGGTCGCCCAGACCCAGGATGGCGATCTGGCCGCCGTTCTCGACGATTTCGTTGGCCGCCTCGGCGACGAGGTCGAGGCCTTTCTGATGCACAAGCCGGGATACGATACCGAACAGCGGCCCTTCGGATGGGCGGAGACAAAAGCCCTCGCGCACCGCGTCGGCGTTCGCCAGCTTGCCGTTGAGGTCGTCGAAGTCAAAATGGTGCGGTAGATGCGGATCGTTGCCAGGGTCCCAGCTCTCGTCGATCCCGTTGACGATCCCCGACAGCTGGCCGCGCGCCGCACGTGCTTCCATCAGGCCGTGCAGGCCGGCACCCTGGGTTTCCTTGGTGATCTCGGTCGCATAGGTCGGGCTGACCGTGGTCACGTGGCTGGCGTAGAAGCCGCCGGCCTTGAGGAACGAGACGCGGCCGTGGAACTCCACGCCGTTGATACCGAAGGCGGCGTCGGGAATGGCCAGAGATTGCCGCTGGTTGGCGTCGAAATTGCCCTGGTAGGCGATATTATGGATGGTCAGGACGGTTGGGACGTTGGTTCCGTCCCATCGCATGTATGCCGGCGTCAGGCCGCCCGGCCAGTCATTGGCATGCACGATATCTGGGGTCCAGCCCAATCCACCCCGGCCGGCCGCGATGTCGGCGGCGGCCAGTGACAGGCGAGCGAAACGCAGGTGATTGTCCTGCCAGTCCGTACCCTCAGGTGTGCAGTAGGGGGTACCACGGCGGTCGAACAGCAATGGCGAGGCGACGAGGTAAAGAATCATTCCGCCCGGCAGACGGGCTTCTCCGAGGCGGGCGGGGGGAATGCCGGCGCGACCTGGCAGGTCGCCGAACCAGTTGACATGCGGCAGCTTGGAAATGACCTCCTGATAGGCGGGCATCAGGACGCGAATATCGATGCCTCGCTGGCGCAGGGCCAGCGGCAGTCCGGCGGACACCTCACCCAGTCCCCCGGCCTTGGCGAGACCGGCGACCTCGCTGGTGACGAAGAGCGCTTTGATAGCTGACACCGGACCCCCGACCTTCAGGGCA
>JAQGHW010000721.1 GCA_028291505.1 Rhodopila sp.
TGGCGCAGTCCGGATTCGATCCGCTGTCGCGCACCTGCCGCTTCATGCTGACCGAGGAAGCGCACCACATGTTTGTCGGCGAGACCGGTGTGTCCCGCGTCATCCAGCGCACCGCCGAGGCGATGAAGGCAGCCGGCATCGATGATCCTTACGATATCGGACGGGTGCGCGCCCTGGGCGTGATCGATCTGCCGACGATCCAGAAAAAGGCCAACCTGCATTTCTCGCTGACCCTCGATCTGTTTGGCAACGAAATCAGCACCAATGCGGCGAATGCGTTCAACGCCGGACTGAAGGGCCGGTATCGGGAGGACAAGCTGACCGACGACCACCTGTTGACGTCGTCGATTTATCCTGTGCTGCGTCCGCGGGACGGCGCTATCGTCAACGAAGACGTCGCCGCGCTGTCGGCACTGAATATGCGTCTGCGCGACGACTACGTGGAAGATGCAGCGGCTGGCGTCACGCGCTGGAACCGAGTGCTGGAACGCATCGGAACCGCCTTCCGCATTACGCTGCCGCATGTCGCTTTCAACCGTCGCATTGGTGAGTTCAGCGCCATCCACACCGACACCGCCGGCAAGATCCTGAGCGACGAGGCCTGGCAGGCGTACCGCGAGTCAGCGTTGCCCTCGATCGAGGACAACCTGTTTATCAGCAGCCTGATGCGGCCGTCGGTGCAACCGGGCGTCTATGCGGGTTGGATCGCTGCACCTCGGCAAGGCGTCGACAACATGCCGGGGGATTTCGAGTACGTGCGGCTCGCCAGCTAGAGCGCCGCTCCGTTTCCCGTCGCCGATTGGACCCGTGCAACTTGCCACGGGCGCCAACCAGCGTACTATCGGGGCAACAGGGGAGGAACCACGACAATGATCACAAAATTTGACAGCCTGTTTGCCGGCCATGTGGACATCGAGGACATCGGCTACGGCGGTACCCCGATCAACGAACGGCGCTACGACAACGCCCATCTGTCGACTGCGCTGTCGAAGGCGCAGGCAATCGCTCAGACCATGGACGGCCTGGGATATTCCACCTTCTGGATGGCGGAACATCACTTTCAGCGCGAAGGGACCGAATGCATCCCCAACGTGCTGCTGATGGCGCTGCATCTGACCCATGTGATGAAGCACATGAACATCGGCTGCGGCTTCAACATCACGCCGATGTGGCATCCGCTGCGCCTCGCCGAGGACTATGCGATGGCGGACATTCTTTCCAAAGGCCGTGTCGTGTTCGGCGTCGGGCGCGGCTACCACACGCGTGAGGTCGAAACGTTCGGCTCGCCGCTCACCGACCAGGAGGCCAACCGGGAGCTGTTCGAGGAACAGGTCGACATCATTTTCAAAGCCTTCAACAACGATTCGTTTTCGCACAAAGGCAAGCACTACACGCTGCCGCCGGAGGTGCCTTATCGCGGCTACACGCTGAAGGAACTGACATTGGTGCCGCGTCCGGCGCGTCTGCCGGTGGAATGCTGGCAGCCGATCCAGGGTGGGTCGGAACGGGCGCTTGGGTTCATGGCGAAGCACGGCATCCAGGGCATGGTCGGCGGCGGTTCGGCCGAAGGCGGCGCGATGAACAGCGTGGTGATGAAATGGCAGGCAGAACACGCCAAGATCGGCAAGCATATCGAACTCGGCGAGCGGCTGTGCTTCGGCTTCCATTTCTATATCAGCGAAAGCAAGCAGCAAGGTATTCGTGACGCCGCGAAATACTACGAAGAGAACATGAAGATGTTCGGCGAGTTGCGGCTGAACCGCGCGATGACCGACGAGCAGATCGAGATCATGCGCGATCCGCTGCGTGCCCCGACCGCGAAGCTGCCGCGGATCGAGGATGCGGTGAACGCCGGCGGCTTCCTGACCGGGTCACCCAACGAGATCATCGATCATCTGAAGCAACTGGAAAAAGCCTATCCTGGCTTGGATCGGATCTCGATCAGCCCGTCGCTGGGCGTGCCGGAGGCGGTGATCCTGGAACAGCTGGAACGTTTCGCCAAGGAGGTGATGCCGGCATTCAAGGGGGCGCGGGTGGAGGTACAGCAACCCGCGCTGGCGAAGTAGCGCGGGCCCGATGCCCCGGGTCTATCTGGCGGGTCCAATGGTATTCGACGCGGATCCGACCATGATCTTCGACCAGATGAAGGCGCTGTGCCTGGCTCAGGGTTTGGTCGGGGTCGCACCGCTGGACAACCAGATCGGCCTGGAAGGCATCGCCCCGGGAAACGACCTGCTGCGGCAGATCGTCCGCGCCGACATCGCGCTGATGGATACGCTGGAGGCAGCGGTATTTTGCCTCGACGGGTTTCGCCGCGGGCCGGAAATGGACGCCGGCACCGCGTTCGAAATCGGCTACATGAAAGCCCTGGGTAAGCCGATCGCCGGCTGGACCAGGGATGTTCGTCCGTATCCGCAACGGGTCGCCGCGTTCTTCCGGTCGGCATTCAATGAGGAACTCGTGCAGAGCGCAGCCGGTTTGGTTGGCGGAACGTCGGGTTTGTTGCGCGATCCCGATGGCGTTCTGGTGCACTCGGACGGCTGCATCCAGAACGCAATGGTCCACGTCGGCATCGAACTGGCGGGTGGGATCGTGGCAGCCGATAAGGACTGGGAACGAGCGTTCAGCCTCGCGGTCGCGTCGGTCAGGGAGCAGTTGCGGATGAAAGCTGCAACCGAGCTTCCATGACTGACGCATCATCGGCCATGCGGCGGACGGTGAAGCCCATATGGCGAATGAACGCCAGCATTGGTTGATTGTCCGCCAGGATCTGGCCCACCACTTCGGTCAGCCCGCGCATACGGGCCCAGGCGATCAAACGCTGGACCAGAAGCGACGCCAGACCTCGGCCTTTCATATCCGCTTGCACAATGACCGCGAACTCACCCGACCGGCCATCCGGTTCGCAGGCGAGCCTGGCGACGCCGACCGTGTCGCCCGTCGTTTCGTTGACGGCGATGAATGCCATTTCCCGATCGTAATCCACTTGGGTCAGACGGGCGGTCTGCTCAGGGGATAGTTCGCGTATCGCGCTGAAGAAACGATAGCGGATGTCCTGCGGCGAAAGCCTGGAGAAGAACGCGGTGTGGGCGGCCGCGTCCTCTGGGCGGATCGGGCGGATGGTGATCCGGTCGGGGCCGACCTGGCGGTGTTCGATCAGCTCCACCGGATAAGGGGCTATGGCCAGACGGGCGACTGGTTCGTCCGGCCCACGCAGTCGCAGCCAGGCATCGGCGGCCAGCACGCCCTGGGCGTCGTCGAACAACGATGGTACGTCCAAGACCGCGATTTCCGGGAAGTCGACGATCAACTGGCTGATCCGCACCAGTGCCTGTGCCACCGCATCGCTGCTGGCTGGGGCGAGGTCTCGTAGCGGTCGCCCGAGCATTGCGCCGATCCGGCAGCGCTGGATCAGGCCTTTCGCCAATGCCAGGTTCAGCGGCGGCAGATCGACCGCCCTGTCGGATGGATTGGGCGTGGTTCCGCCGCAGCCGAAGATGATCGCCGGCCCGAATGTTGCGTCATCCGCCACCCGCACCGCGACTTCCCGCGCTCTGGCGACATGGCGCTGCACCAGCAGTTCGGTGGTGGACCCGCGGTGCTGGGCGCGCGCGGAGAGTAACCGAGCGGCGGCGATGACCTGGGCGGTGTCGTGCAGGTCGAAGACCAGGCTGCCGGGTGGGCGGTCCGTTGGCGCCGCGGTATCGCGCAGCTTCACCACCGCTGGGAAACCGAGCAGTTCCGCTGCGTCGGCTGCGTCGGAGGGGCTGGAAGCGAAGCGGGTCGGCACAGTGGGCACGCCGTAGGCGGTCAGGACATCCAGTGACTCGTCCTGGGTCAGTACCAAGCGGCCGGTGGCGCGGGTCCGGTTGAACAAGCGACTCACCCGGTCGCGCTCAGGCGCCAGATGCAGCACCGCGCTGGGCGGCAGTTCACGGGCGGCCTCGTGGTTGCGGCGATCCCGGACGAGGTGCCCGAACCCTTGGACCGCCTGGTCCGGGGTCGCGAAGACCGGTATTCCGGCGCGCGCCAGGGTCGCTCGGTGCATTGCCCCCGCGGTTTCGCCCATGGCGCAGACCAGCAGCGGGGCGCGCAAATCTCGGGGTCGGTCGCACAGGCCGGCGATGGTCGCCTCATCCGCCGGACCGTGCGGGGCATGGACCACAAGGACACCCCCGATGTCGGGCCGGGCGGTCAGT
>JAQGHW010000763.1 GCA_028291505.1 Rhodopila sp.
GCTGACCATGGCTCAGCACGTCCTGCATGGTGTCCAAATACATCCGGCGAAGCGTGACGTCTTTGGCCGCCTGATAGGCTTTCAACACGCTGTCGAAGCGTTGGCTCTGGCCGGTTGCCTGGGCGACTGAAGCCGCCTTGGCACCTTGTCCCTCGGCGACGATCCGCGCCGCGTCGCCCCGCGCTCGGGGGACAATGTCGTTGCGATACGACTCGGCCTCGTTCCGCATTCTCTCGGCGTCGGTGTTGGCGCGCTGCACATCACGGAAACTCTCGATCACCGCCGCCGGCGGATCGACCTTCTGCAACTGCACCTGGGTGATCTCCACACCTGCCTTGTAGCGGTCCAGGATTTCCTGCGTCTGCTTCAGGACATCGGTCTCGATCTGGCCCCGCAATGGGCCGAGGGCGGGCTGGATCGGCGTGCGGCCGATGACTTCCCGCATCGAGCTTTCGGCCACGCCGCGCACCAGCGTTTCCGGATTGGCGGTGTTGAACAGGAACGCCGCGGCGTCGTTGATGCGCCAGAACACTGCGACGTCGATGTCGATGATGTTCTCGTCGCCGGTCAGCATCAGGCTTTCGGCCAGGACATCGCGGCCGGCGGTGTCCTGCCCCGATTCGACGTTGCCGCCGGCCGAGGAGCGGTAGCCTATCTCGGTGCGGTTGATGCGGGTGACGGTGGGAAGTTCGACGGATTCGACCGGCCAGGGCAGATGCCAGTGCAGTCCGGGCGGCGTCCAGTATGAGTAGGCGCCGAAGCGCAGCACCACGCCCTGCTCATCGGGCTGTACACGGTAAAAACCGCTGCCGAACCAGACCACGACGACCAGCAGCAGAAGGAACATCAGGCCGCGGCTGTTGCCGAAGCCACCGAACGAGCCTCCCGAACGGCCGCCGGTGCCGCCGCCCATCAGACGTCGGATGTATCCCTGGGCCTGGGCGATCAGCCGATCCAGGTCGGGCGCACTGCCGCCGCCGAATGGGCCGTTGCCGAACGGGCCGCCGCCACCGCCAAACGGACCGCCGGGACGCTGGCCTCCGGGACGCGGACCGCCGCCGGGCTTGCCATCGTCGCCAGAACGTCCCTGATCGCCGCCGGTGTTCGCACCTTTGTTACCCCAGGGACCCTGAGTCGGTTTCTTGTCGTCGTCTCCGCCCGAGGAGCCTGACGGGTTACCCCAGGGACCGGGACCGCCGTTATTCCAAGGCATGATGGGGAGCTCCTGTTGAATGGCCCGGTCGGGATCGCCCAATCGGTTTGTCCGGTTGGGGAGCCCAGTCGGGGTTGTCCAGTCGGGTCGCCCCGGTTGGGTCACCCCAGTTGGGGCGCCTGGCAAGGGCGCCTGGTTCGGGGTCACACGATCGGGTCGCGGGTGCGTGAGCCGTTGGCGGAGACGATACGATGCGCCATATCACTGTGCAGGCGCACGCGCGGCGCGGTGCTTATCCGCCGGCCGCGTCAGGTTTGCAAGGTGAGGGTTTACAAAGCCATGGTTGATGCTTCTCCGGACGCGCTGCGTGCCGCGTTGCGCGCGATCAAGGATCCGGCCTCCGGGCGGGATATCGTCACCGCGGCTCTGGTGGAAGCGATCGAGGTGCGCGGCGGCCTGGTGCAGGCAACGCTGCTGACCGACCGCGCCCACGCCGCGGCGATGGAACCGGTGCGGCGGGAGGTTGAAGCCTTGCTGATGCGACAACCGGGGGTGACCAACGCCAAGGCCATCCTGACCGCGCACAAGTCCTCCACGGCGCCCGCTTCCCCGGCGGGCCACGGTCCCGGCGGCCACAGTCATGCGGCCCCCAATCGCGGGGCACCCAGTCCCGGGGCGCCGGGCGGCAAACCGCTGCTGCTGCCGGATGTGAAGGCCATCGTCGCCGTCGCATCCGGCAAGGGCGGTGTCGGCAAGTCCACCGTGGCAGTCAACCTGGCGGTGTCCCTGGTTCGGCAAGGCCATAAGGTCGGACTGCTTGACGCGGATATCTACGGTCCCAGCCTGCCGCGCATGGTCGGGCTGAACCGCAAGCCGGAGGTACGCGGCGACAAGATGATCCCGCTGCAGGCGTGGGGCCTGTCCTGCATGTCGATCGGCTTCCTGGTGGATGAGGAAACCCCGATGATCTGGCGTGGCCCGATGGTGATGGGTGCGCTGGAACAGATGATGGGCCAGGTCGAGTGGGGCGCTCTGGACATCCTGGTGGTGGATATGCCGCCGGGCACCGGGGACGCTCAGTTGACCATGGCGCAACGCGTCGCGCTGACCGGCGCGGTGATCGTCTCCACCCCACAGGACATCGCCCTGATCGATGCCAGGCGCGGGGTGCGGATGTTCGAGAAGACCAAAGTCCCCGTGCTGGGCCTGGTCGAAAACATGAGCTTCTACTGTTGCCCGAACTGCGGCCACCGCGCCGACATCTTCGGCCATGGCGGCGCGAAAACCGAGGCCGCGCGGCTGGGCACGGAGTTCCTCGGCGAGATCCCCCTGCTGCTGGACATCCGGGTCGCCGCCGATGCCGGCACCCCGATCGCCGCCTCAGCGCCGGAAAGCGACGCGGCGAAAGCCTACGGCGCACTGGCCGCCCGCGTGTGGGAGAAAGTATCCGGAACCACCGTCGGACGGAGCAGCGGGCCGCGAATCGTGATCGACTGACCTTCGACGTCAAGTATGCCATGAGGATCGACCATCCCGGACGATCGCATATCCCCTAGCCTGTACGCATTCGGACGCCTCGGCCACGAGCCAGGCTGCGGCCTTGCGCGCGGTCGGTTGCGCCATCTCGGATGGCCAGGGTCAGCCCGCCGAACTGCTGCGGAACGTCGATTGGAACAACCTGGCCGAGGAGATCGAAGCCTTGGCCCAGCGGGACCGGCGCTGTCCAACCCGTAAAGCCTGCGACGCGGATAGCCGGTCCCGCCTCCGAACGGGTTCGGCTTCCGATGGCGCTAATGCTCGCCGGGCTGCTTCTTGCGCTCCTGCGGTTCCGGATGAGCCGGTGCGGCAGGATGAGGCGCTGGTGCCGCGATATGCTGCGGCTCCGCGCGCGGTGCGGGTGGCGCGACATGCTGCGGTTCCACACGAGGCGGGGGCGCAGCGACATGCTGCGGTTCCACACGCGGGGCGGGCGCCGCGATATGCTGCGGTTCCACACGAGGCGGTGGCGCAGCGACATGCTGCGGTTCCGCGCGCGGGGCGGGCGGCGCGACATGCTGCGGTTCCGCAAGCGGTGCCGCAGGGATTGCCGCCGGAGCAGCGGATCGTGCGGCAGGTTGCGGCTCTGGCCGAACGATCCCCGGCCGAATTTCGGGCGTCGATGCACGTGGGGCTGATGGCGGCGCAGTGGGAACCAATTCCGGCCTGGCCGCACCCGGTTGCACCGGCCGAGGTGCCGTCTGCGGGACACCACCCGGCGTCGCAACACCAGCCGGCCGACCGGCCTCCGGCGTTGGGACACCACCCGGCCGGGCACCTTCAGGCCTGACCACATTCGGTAGCCCCTGAGGTGGGGTGCCTGGAACCGGCCGGCCCGGCTCAGCCGCTCCCGGAGTCGGCACGGCCGCCGGCCTCGCGCCAGGGGTGCCTGGAACCGGCCGGCCTGGCTCAGCCGCTCCCGGAGTCGGCACGGCCGTCGGCCTCGCGCCAGGGGTGCCTGGAACCGGCCGGCCTGGCTCGGCCGCACCCGGCGCCTGCACCCTCCCCGCCGGGGCAAACGTTGGCCGGCCAAACCCGGTGGCGCCCGCCCCCACGGGCCGCACCGCGGGACCGGGCGCCGGCCGCGCAACCGCGGCTGCCGGGGCCAAATTCAGTTGCCGCGCGACGACCGGGGTGACGCCGGCGGTCGCGGCCGTGGGGTGGATCGGTTGCTGGCCGGCGATCGGACGGGCGGCAGCGAATTCCTGCGCGGTCACTGGCCGAGCCACGCCCTGGATCGGACGCGAAGCCACCATGGCGGCGGCCGGAATGGATGTCGCGGCGCCTCGATTGACGTAATTGTTGATCGTCACGTTGTTGGTGGTGACGTTCGTCACGTTCGTCACGTGGGCGACGTTGACCTGCCGGACGTAGTTGTTCGAGGCATGGTACCACGGATGGAATTCCTCCCGCGGACCCAGCGGCACCCACCCGATCGAACCGGAGGCCAGGGCCGCACCCAGCGCAACGCCGGTGCCGATGCCGATGAAGGTCACCAGCGCGGGGGCGTAGACCGGCCGTTCGACGACGGCTTCTCCGGGCGTCCATGCCCAACGCCCGCCGACCTGGATCCAGCGGCCATAGTGGAACGGCGCGAAACCCCAGGATGCATCGTCGACCCAGGTCCACCCCCAAGGCGCGACATAGGCCCAATGGCCCTCACGATAAGGAACCCAGGTCGCGGGCACCGGCGGATACCAGACCCGTCCGTACTGGGGTGCCTCGCTCCAGCTTCCCGAACCATCCAGATCGCTGCCGCCGGCCATGGCATAGACCTGCGCCGGCAGTGGCGCCGCCGCCGCCGGTCTCGGCCGTTCCGCGTTCAGGCTCACGGTCAGGAATTCGTCGCGCTGCGCCGGACCGACGCTGCCCTGGAACGTATCCGCCCCGGTGATCGTGGCGGTCTGATTCGCGGCGACCTGCAGCGACACACCCGCGCCGTCGATTTGGGCCGCGCCGTCCATCACCGTGACCAGCGTGGGCTGATCGGTGGTGCCGACGACGATCCCATAACGTCCTTCGGCGCTCAGCCGGACCAGGCCACGCGGGGTTTGGATCGACCAAACCTCATTCGGTGCCAGATCGCGCAGGTGGATATAGACCTCACCCTGGGCGGCGACGCCCTGCAGCCCGGTGGCGTCGAGCGTAGCCACATCGAACTCCGTGCCGCCGGCCATGACGACGCGGCTGTCGGAGATTTCCAACCGGGCCGCGGACGACGGTTCGGTCCAGAGGGCGTTGCCGCTGCTGACCGGATAGTTGGTGGACGCGGCACTCCATTGGGTGTCGCCGAGGTTATGGAACGATACGGGCCCCGTCATGCTGGCGATACGGCCGACCCGTGCGGGCGGGTCGCCCTGGTTCTGGTTCAGATCGGGGCGGCCCTCGCCCTGGGCGGGCAGCGGAGGCGGCGCGGGCTGGGCGACCGCCGCCAGCGGCAGCGCGGTGTCCCATAGCAACGCGGTCAGCGCCACGGTCGCGGTCAGCCGGAAAAGGCGGGGATTTTTTCGCATCGTATCGAGTCCGATCGCTGTTAGACGAGCACACAGATTTACCCGCGACGATGGCAAAACAACGTCCACTTTACGGCGATGCCGTCGCCACGCGTGCGCAGCGAAATAACCCAACCGTTCGGTGCGCGGAACCCGCCCCCGATCGTCCTGACGGGCGACCGCGCGCTTACAGGCGGCATGTTTCGCAGGACTACGCGTTTCACAGGCCTGCGTATTTTACAGGGCTGCATATTTCACTGGGCTGCGTTGGGTGACACGGGTTTGACGTTTCGCTGCCGCCAAACCGCCGCGAACGCAAACCATATACCGGTTGTGCATGATGGAAGGAGCTATCAAATGGCAATTCGACCGCGTCCGCTGCTTTCCCTGGCAGCGATCGGATTGGCCGCGATGTTGACTGGTTGTGTCGCCTATCCGGCTTACCCCGCGTATCCGGGCTATGGATACGGTTATGGCTATGGCTATGGCGCGCCAGTCTATGTCGGCGTCGGTGGCGGCTGGCACGACCGCGGTTGGGGCCGCTGATCCCCCACCCAATCTTACGACCCAGGCTTACAGCCCCGCCGCATCCAGCCGCAAGATCGCCCGGGCGCAAGCCTGAGCACGCGGCACCAGGCTATCGATCCGAAGGAATTCCTCCGGCGTATGGGCGTTGCCGCCGACCGGACCAACGGCACAGATCGTCGGAGCGCCAGCCGCGGCGGTGAAACCGGAATCGGCACATCCGCCGGTGAATTCTCCATCGGTATGGAAGCCGCAGGCAGCGGCCGCGTCGACGTATAGCTCGAACAGGCGCTTGGCCGAGGCGCTTTGCGTCAGCGGCAAAAACTCGCCCCGAATGGTCAGTTCAGCGCGCGTGCCGGGGATGAAGCTGCGCTCGATGATGCCGCTGATCCGCGCCATGACCTCACCCTTGTCGTTCGGTTCGACATAGCGCAGGTCGATTTGGCCCTCGGCCCAGGGGGCCACGGTGTTGACGCTCTGACCCCCGCTGATCAGGCCGACGTTCAGCGTGATGCCGCGATCCAGGTCGGTCAGCGCGTGGATCGCCTGGACCTTGCGCGCGAGTTCCTCGATCGCGCTGATCCCGGCGCTGAAATTTCCGCCCGAGTGGGCCGCCTTGCCGGTGATGCGGAACCCCATGAACACACCGCCTTTGCGGCCGGTGACGACATTGCCCGACACCCGGCCCGGCTCGCTGTTGAACACCACCCGCGCTTGCCTTGCCTCCGCCTCGATGACCGGGCGACCCTCGGGGGACCCGATTTCCTCGTCCCCGGTGAACAAGCCAACCAGTGGAGCGGGAGCGCCGCCGAACCGGGCAAACGCGGCGAGGATGAAGCAGTTCATCGTCAACCCAGCCTTCATGTCCGCGACGCCCGGCCCGTAGGCGACGCCGTCGCGGATGGTGAACGGACGCCGCGTCGCTTCGCCGTCGGGAAAGACCGTGTCGCGATGACCCATCAGCACGATGTTGCGGCCCTGATTACCTGACGGGGGGTTGCGATGTGGAGCCGTTCCAGGTTGCGGGCTTGCTGCCGGCGCCTGGCCGGGGATCGTGGCCCGCAGGCAATCCCCGTGGCGGCTTTGAGGCACTGCTTCGACAATCAGCCCGTGACCCTCCAGGAACCGGCGCACGATCGATCCGACCGCGTCGATGCCAGGTTTGTCGTAGCTGCCGCTGTCGGTATCGACCATTTCCCGAAGCAGTGCGACCATGGCGTCCTGCTGCGTGGCCAGCCAGCCGGTGACTTCGGATTCGGACATCTGGCACAAGCTCCATGGCGATGGTGCGTCAGCGTCTATTAAGCTACTGATCCACACAAGAGGCCGCCCCCACAGGCCTGCCAACGAGGAACGTCCCATCCGCATGAGTGCTTCCATATCGCCCGCCAATCGCGCAACGGTTGGCCCATCCCAACCCGACCGATCCAAACAGGACCGATCCAAACAGGGCCGATCCGAACGGGGCCGCAACTACGCTCGGCGCTACTGGGTTTTCGCTGTGCCAGCCGCGATCGTCGTGGCGGCGGTCATCGTGTTCCCGTGGATCTTCACGCTTTTCATGTCGGTGCATGACTGGAAGGTGTCCGGCGCGACACCGTTCGTCGGCATGGCGAACTATGCCAAGATGCTGGTCGACGACCGCTTCCAGTCGGCGATCGTCCGCACCTTGGTGTTCACCGCGGCCTCTGTCGTGGCACCCGTGATCCTGGGTGTATGGGCAGCCGTATGTTTTGCTTCCAACTTCCGGTTGCGCGGCCTGGCGCGGACAATATTCGTGCTGCCGATGATGGCGACGCCGGTCGCTATCTCCCTTGTATGGACAATGATGTTTCACCCGCAACTGGGTGTGCTCAACTATCTGTTGAGCCTCGTGGGCCTGCCGCCATCCGCCTGGGTGTATGATAGCGCGACAGTCATCCCGACCCTCGTCATGGTTGAGACCTGGCAATGGACGCCGCTGGTGATGCTGATCGTGCTTGGCGGAATCGCCAGCCTGCCGCAGGATCCATATGAGGCGGCGATCCTGGACGGCGCCAACTCCTGGCAGATGTTTCGTCATATTACTTTGCCGCTGGCCTGGCCCTTCATTGTCGTCGCCACGGTCATCCGGATGATAGATGCGCTAAAGGCTTTTGATACGATCTACGTGATCACCCTCGGCGGTCCCGGCACTTCGAGCGAGACCCTGAACATCCTGCTGTACCAGACAGCGTTCGCCTATTACGACCTGGGCTACGGATCAGCCATGGTCGTGATATTTTTCGTCCTGATACTGCTGATCAGCATGCTGCTGCTCCATGTGCGGCAGAGGCAGGCATGGCAATGAGCCGCACGACAACCATGAATCGAGCCAAACGCCTGCTGGGTCGCGCGGGGCTGTATTTCTCCGTTCTGATGCTGATTTCCCCGGCAATCCTCTTCTTCCTGTGGATGCTCTCGCTGGCGTTCAAGAATGAGGCGGACAACACGGCCTTTCCGCCGGTGTTCATTCCTGATCCGCCGACGTTCGACAATTTCATCGACGTGTTTGAGAAGAACGACTTTCTGACCTACACCATCAACTCGGTGATCGTATCGTTCACTGCCACCGGGCTGGCGCTGCTGCTGGGGGTGCCGGCCGGCTACGGCATCGCCAAGGCGAAGGCCACCAAAGCCGCCGTGTTGATCTTGATCGCTCGGGTGACCCCTGGCCTGTCCTACCTGATCCCACTGTTCCTGCTGTTCCAGTGGCTCGGTCTGATCGGCACGCTGGTGCCGCTGGTGATCACCCACCTGGTCATCACGGTGCCGATCGTGGTGTGGATCATGATCGGTTTCTTCGAGGGCCTGCCAAGCGAACTTGAGGAAGCAGCGCTGGTGGATGGCGCGACGATCTGGCAGGCGTTTCGCTATGTGGCGATGCCGCTGGCGCGCCCAGGAATCACTGTCGCAATGATCCTGGCGTTCATTTTCAGTTGGAACAACTTCATCTTTGGCGTTGTCTTAGCTGGCCGTTCGACGCGCACGCTACCGGTCGCGGTGTATAATGTTCTGACGTTCGAACAAATAAGTTGGGGCCCGCTGGCCGCGGCCGCACTCGTCGTGACGGCACCTGTGCTTCTTCTTACTTTGCTGATGCAAAAGGAGATTGTCGCCGGTCTGACAGCGGGAGGTGTCAAGGGGGGTTGAGCATGATCGCGCCGAGCGAAACGTTCAGGCGCGTCCATCATGCCGTCCAGACAGGCAACATCGTCACGCCGACCAGGCGGCGTGTGTCGAGCGATCAATTTAGGAACCGGAGCATCTCACGCCGCACGATTAGCTTGAGAATGCTCCAGTCCCCGCCTCAGGTTTTACAAACGATGTCAATTGGATCAAGCCGCGGCCTTCTTCGGGGCCTTCTTGCCGCCGCCGGACGCTTCGTTCATGATGGTCCGGAGATCACGCAGGAAGGCGGAACCCTTCGTCGTGCGTTGCACCAGCACGCTGCGGCGATCCAGCGGATCGACCTTGCGGCGAGCCAGGTCCAGTTCTCCGAGGCGATCCAGTGCGCGCGTAATCGCAGGCTTCGACACATTCAGTTCTGCAGCCAAGCCACGAACAGTATGTCCGCCATCGTTCAGATAGCAGGTCAGGAAAACCCCTAACTGACGAGCGGATAGATCGGCGCCGTCGCGGCGAACCAGCGCGACGACCGTGTCGCGGAGGAGGCCGACCTGGGCATCCGAAACCGGGTTTGGGGGAGATGCCACTTTCAGTATCCTTTCTTAAGCGGGTGTTGCGAATCGCGATCCCCGCCCTTTCGTTCCATAAATAAATTATAAATCGGTGTCAACCTTATTACATTTGCCGAGTCGTTGATAGATCACGACTGCGTGACGTTCCCGGCGAACGTTTCCATTGATGACAAAAATCCTTCTTTGGCCAGAGCGAACAGCGCGCGCATCGCCATCGCCTCGCCGCCCTCGGGACGGCCGGGCCGCGATTGATCGTTCCACGCATAGAGATCGATGTGCATCCACGGTACACTCCGGCCGACAAACCGCTGCAAATATAGGGCGGCAACGATAGATCCAGCCAGCGGCTTGGATGAAACGTTATTCATGTCCGCGATTGGACTCTTGAGCCAGTCATCGTATCCCGCCCACAAGGGCAGCCGCCACAACGGGTCGTGGACCACGTTCCCCAGCTTCAACAGCGCGTCCGCCATGCCGTCGTCGTTACTGAACAGCGCGGGAAGGTCGGGACCAAGGGCAACACGGGCAGCACCGGTCAACGTCGCGCAATCCACCAGGAGCGATGGAACTTCCTCCGATGCTTCATCGAGAAGATCGCACAGAACCAACCGGCCTTCGGCGTCGGTGTTGCCGATCTCGACGGTCAGGCCGGATCGTGTCCGCAGCACGTCAGACGGCCTCATCGCAGTGCCAGACACGGAATTTTCCACGCAGCCGACTCGAACCGCCAGACGTATCGGCAGATCCGCTTCCATGACGATTCGTGCCAGACCCAGAACGGTGGCCGCACCCCCCATGTCTTTCTTCATCCGCAGCATGCCCGCGGACGGCTTCAGGTCATAACCCCCCGTATCGAAACAGACTCCCTTGCCGCACAGCGACAACAGCGGCGAAGCATCCGTTGCGGAACCGCCGCGCCAGTGAAAGATCACGACACGCGGCGGACGAACCGAACCCCGGCCGACGGCGGCGATCGTCGGATAGGCTTCTTCCAAGCCTGCGTCTGCAAATACCTCAGATACCGCGCCGTAGCGATCTGCCAACGATACCGCAAAGTCCGCCAGCTCGACGGGACCCAGGATATTGGCGGGGGTGTTGATCAGGTCACGCACCATCCAATGCGCCGACGCCTGCGACAGGCTCGCTTTGTGTTCCGATGGGGCGAAAAGTGACGCCGCCTTGCGCCCACCCGAGCGAAAGCGGGTGTAACGATAGGCGCCTAGACAATAACCGAGGGTCGCCGCGGCGTGGTCGTAATCGCCAGGCTCCAGCCGCCAGGCCGACGTTTCCGGCAACTGCATCGGCAGATCGCCAAACACGAACGGAGACCGGTCCGTACCGATCCCCAATACCGCTCCCGTCACACCATCGGGCCCGGGCAGGAAACGCAACTCCCCTGCCTTCGCGGCGAACGTGGTGTCACGCAGGAAACCGGATTGAGCCGGCGGCAGCGTATCGAGGAAGCCGGCCAGCCCATCCGGCCGGACGATGTGGACCGGGCGCGTGCCATCGGCCGATTCGACGATGCAATCAATGATCTGGTCCAGCATGGGCGATGATCCTCGATATTAAACTCAGATAGGTCAGCGGTCGGATTTGTCACCCGACCGCACCCCATCTGTTGAGGATAACTTCGCCAGCCGGCCCGGCGTCTACCCCAAACTGCCGGACAGCAGCGCGGTCACCCGCCGGGCGAACGCCGCGGCGTCGGGCGGCAGGTCGCCGTCCTGCACCTGCGCCAGGTCCAGCAGCGTCTCCGACACCTCGGCGATCAGCGTGGTGTCGTCCAGCCTGGAAGACAGCGCCTCGATCAGCTTGTGCCGCGGGTTGACCTCCAGCACCGGCTTGGTGGGCATCATCGCCCGCCCCGCACGCCGCATCAGCCGCTGCATCGCCAGGTCCGGCCCCACCCCGTTGGACGCCAGCACAACCGCGCTGTCGGTCAACCTGGCGGTGGAACGCACATCGGCGATGCGCGTGCCGAGCGCGGTTTTCATTGCGGCCAGCAGCGGAGAGATGTCCGGCTGGTCCTCGTCCTTCCCCAGATCCTCGGCCGACTGGGTCACGCTGCGCAGCTTCTTGTCCTCGAAACTGTCCATCCGTTCCGGCCAGAACGAATCGATCGAGTCCGACATCAGTAGCACTTCGATGCCCTTGGCTCTGAAACCTTCCAGTTGTGGCGAGGTCTTCAGCGCGTCGGACTGGTCGCCGGCCAGGTAGTAGATCGTCTCCTGACCTTCCTGCATCCGGGACACGTAATCGGGCAGCGAGGTCCAGCCGTCCTGGGTCGAGGACTTGAACCGCAGCAGCGGCGCGATCTCGGCGCGGTATTCGGCATCCTCCCAGACGCCTTCCTTCAGGATGGCACCGAAATTCTCCCAGAATTTCTTGTAGTCGTCGGCATCCTTGGCGCGCGCCTTCAACTCCGACATCACCCGGCCGATCAGCGCCTTGCGGATGCGGGC
>JAQGHW010000779.1 GCA_028291505.1 Rhodopila sp.
GATCATAGGTGGAAAGAAACGATTGCACCTGAAAGCCGACTTGAACCGCTGGACGTGTCAATGCGCGTGTCCCGAGAGTAGTGGCAAAGGACCTAAATGACATCGTAATGTCTGTTGTATTCCAGGGTGAAAGAATTCAGCAGCTGTTTGAGCCGGTCCCTACCGCACAGCCGCCGCTGGTGAAGGCGGCATATTCCCACCCGGTTCCTGCGCGGTCTCGCTTCGTCCAGGCCGCCCGCGAACGGCCTGATACACTCATTCCGCCGCGAAAGGATTCTCAAGTGAACTGCCGGACGGAGCCGGGGTGTGTGCCGCCCTGATCGTGTCGATGAGCGCGCGTAGCGCGGCGGGAACCTGCCGGTGACCTGGATAATACAGAAAGATTCCCTCGAACGATGGCGACCAGTCCTCCAACACGCGGACCAGCTGACCTGAGCGCAGGAATGGTGCGGCCAGAGCTTCGATCGTGTACGCGATCCCCAGCCCATCAGCCGCCGCGCGCACGGCCAAATCAGGGTCGTTGACCATCACCCGGCCATCCACCGAGATTTTTCGTGACTTACCGTTCCGCTCGAACGGCCAATCGAATATGATGCCATCAGCATCCCGACGAAATTGAACACAACTATGACGGGCGAGATCATCGGGCGTGCGCGGGCGGCTCCGTTGCGCGAAGTAGGATGGCGCGCCAACCGCGGCCACTTTGACCGGTCCCATCACCCGGACGGCAATCATGTCGGCCGCCGCCCGGTCCTGTGGTCCGATACCGGCATCGAATCCTTTCGCCACGATGTCGACCGGCGCCTCGCTAACCTGGAGTTCAAGGTGGACCTCCGGGTAGGTCGATAGGAAGCGTCCCCAAACCGGTGCAATCACCGCCGCGGCCGCCATATGGGTTGCATAAATCCGCAGTCGCCCAAAGGGGCGGCTTCGCTCTTGGTCCAAGTTCTCCAACGCGTTGGCGATCTGATCAATCGCCGGCCGCAGGCGTTCTAGCAGACGAAGGCCGGCGTCCGTGGGCGATACGCTGCGCGTAGTGCGATGCAGCAAGCGTAACCCGAGACGTTCCTCGAGTTGCCGCATCGAGTGGCTGAGCGCAGACGGCGTTACGCCGAGCCGCGATGCGGCTGCCCGAAAGCTGCGGTGATCGGCAACGGCGATGAATGCGGTCAGGTCGACGAGGCTACCGCGCTGCATTCCTGAATTCCTCTCAATAGGGAATGCAATAAATAGTAGATTTTCAAGTCTGCCCATAGTCGGCACCTTCCGGGCGCACGCTTTCAGGCGTGGAAGGAACGTGTATGCCTGACGACGGAAGAAGGGTTTCGTCCCCCGGGACGGCCGAGGCGCCGACGCCGCCAATCGAAGCGCCGCAAGGACGGTCGGATGACACGGTTGAGCGGCCTTCTGGCCCACCGGGCGCATCGCCGTCCGGCCCTCGGCGCTGGGTACGGCGAGCTTTGTTCATGCTTCTGCCGCTCGCACTGATCGGCGGCGGGTATTGGTACATTACTGGCGGCCAGGTGCTGTCGACGGACGACGCCTATGTCGAAGCCGACAAGGTCGACATCTCCACCGACGTCTCCGGGATCGTCAAGGCGGTGGACGTCACGGAGAACCAGCATGTCGAGGCTGGCAGGGTCCTTTACCACCTTGATGACCTTCCGTTTCGGCTCGCGCTGGAGCGGGCCGAGGCGCAGGTCGGTATGGTCGGGGACGCCCTCAATGCGCTGAAGGCGAACTACCGGGATATGCAGGCGCAGATCAAGCAGGCGCAGTATGACATCGATTATTACGCAACGGAATCGCGCCGTCAGCAGATCCTCCTGGACGCGCATGTTGCGTCTCAATCGACCTTCGACACCGCGCGCCGAAACCTGCAGAACGCACAGCAGAAACTTGCCTCTCTCAATCACCAGCTCGCCGCGATCGCCGCCAACCTCAATGGCAATCCCGATGGCCCGGTCGAGCAGAACCCCCGCTACCTCGAAGCGATGGCACAGCGCGGCGAGGCCGCGCGTCAACTTGCCCATACCGTCGTCAGTGCGCCATTCGCCGGCATCGTGACGGACGTGAATTCGATTGCTCCCGGCAACTACCTCGCGGCATCGACAACCGCCTTCCATCTCGTCGCCACGGATCATGTCTGGGTTCAGGCGAATCCTAAGGAGACGGAGTTGACTTATGTACGCCCGGGCCAACCGGTCGCGGTCACGGTCGATACCTATCCGGGTGCGCAATGGGAGGGCACTGTTGAGAGCATCAGCCCAGCGGCGGCCCAGGAGTTCTCGCTTCTGCCGGCGCAGAACACCAGCGGCAACTGGGTGAAAGTCGTGCAGCGCATCCCAATGCGGGTGCGCGTCGATACGAGCGATGAGTACCAACCACCATTACGCGCCGGGATGAGCGTCGAGGTCGATGTTGACACCGGTCATGCGCGAGGCTGGCCATACTTCCTGGCGGCTATGCTGGGGGATAGCCCCCCGGCTTGCGCGGGACGTAGCCCTTGCAGGGAACTGCCTCCAAGTCCTCAGGCCGCGCTGTTCGGTAATCGCCAAGGTGGACGGTGATGCCTGCGGGGCCGGCGCCAAATGGCGGCAACCGTGCGGCTATCACCGTTTGCGTGATCCTCGCCACTCTCATGCAGGCGCTCGACACGACCATCGCCAATGTCGCGCTGCCCTATATGCAGGGGACTGTCTCCGCGAGTCAGGACCAGATCGACTGGGTGCTGACCTCGTATATCGTCGCCGCCGCGATCATGACGCCACCGACTGGCTTCCTCGCCGGGCGGTTCGGGCTCAAACGCCTTTTCCTGGTCTCCGTCGCCGGCTTCACCGTCGCCTCGATGCTATGCGGCATGGCACAATCTCTGATTCAGATCGTACTGTTCCGGGTTCTGCAGGGCTGTTTCGGCGCCGCGCTCGTCCCGCTCTCGCAGACTGTGTTGCTCAACATCAATCCGAAGGAGCGGCAGGGATCTGCAATGGCGCTATGGGGCGTCGCGGTCATGGCCGGTCCCGTTCTCGGACCGGTGCTCGGCGGCTGGCTGACCTCGATCTATACTTGGCGCTACGTCTTCTACATCAACCTGCCTATCGGTATCCTTGCCTTCGTCGGCATGTCGACATTTCTGTCCGAGACGGCACGCAACGCCACGGCGAAGCTGGACTGGTTCGGTTTCGGCACCCTGAGCCTGGCGATCGGCGCCATGCAGGTCGCGCTGGACCGCGGCGAAGAGCTCGACTGGTTCGGCTCCGGCGAAATCGTCATCGAAGCCATTATCGCCGCCGCGGCATTCTACTTGTTCCTAGTTCATACCTTCACCGCGCGCGAGCCCTTCGTGGGGCCGTCGCTGTTCGGTGACCGCAACTTCACGGCAGGCACTCTGTTCGTCGCGATCGTCGGCCTCACCTATTACGCTTCGCTGGCGTTGCAGCCCCCCTTTCTCCAGAATCTCATGAATTATCCGATCGTCAGTGCGGGCCTCGTGATGGGGCCTCGGGGCGTTGGCACGATGGGCGCCATGATGGTCGCCGGAAAGCTGACCGGGCGGCTGGATACGCGCTTGCTTCTCGGCACCGGACTGGGGCTCACCGCCTGGTCGTTCTATGCGATGACGGGCTGGACGCCGGACATTTCGCAGATGACCATCATCGTCGTCGGGGTGATCCAGGGCATTGGTCTCGGCTTCATCTTCGTGCCGCTGAGCGTCGTGACTCTGTCGACGATGTCGTCCGAGCTGCGGGCGGAAGGCGCCGGTCTCTACAGTCTGGCGCGCAACATCGGCTCCAGCATCGGCATCTCGGTGGTGAACAGCCTGTTGACACAGAATACCCAGGTGAACCACGCCGACATCGCGCAGCACGTGACGGCCGTCAACCGCGCGTTCGAGGACCCGATGATTGCACGATTCTGGAACCCCATAACCGCCGCCGGACGGGCCGCGCTCGATGCCGTCATCACGCGGCAGGCGCAGATCATTGCTTACATCGACGATTACAAGTTATTGATGATCGCAACGATCCTCGTGCTCCCGCTGCTCATTGTGTTCAAGAAAGAATCCGGCGGAGATGGCCAGGGTCGCACGATCGCGGTCGAATCATGACCGGCAGGGCACGACGCTGTGCCGGTCGGGACACGTCCGCGCCAGAGGCGGCGCAGGCCTGGGGGCGGCGTCAGCTCGGCCCTCACCCGGCAAATCGACGCTTGATCAGGTCTAGGCCGAGACGATCGCGCAGCCGTCTATGCGACGCGACCAAACGGACGAAGCGACCATCCGCCATCTGCTGCAAGAAACCGCCTCCCAGCCGGTGCTGCGGGCTAAGGACGATCCCAACACGGATGATCCCTATACGATCGTTCGCCTGCTGCATGAGACGGCCCGGCCATGGCGCGGTCGCTGTGAAAGAGGCTGCGCGCCCAGCCTCCGGGGATCACCCTCGCACAGAGCACTGTCCTCACCCATCTCGCGCAGCACGAAGGGGTCAATCAGGTTGCCCTCGCACATATTCTCGACATCAGGCCGATTTCACCGTCGATTATTAGGAACCACCGTAGCCAAATCCCGTCCTCCAAGCCGCTTCGGACGCCTCGCGATGCATAGCCTGGGCACACCGGCACTGGCGGCAATACTGGCTGCCGCATTAAGCGGCTGCACCGTCGGC
>JAQGHW010000784.1 GCA_028291505.1 Rhodopila sp.
TAGGCCGCGTCAGGGGAGACTAACCCGACAGCAATGCATCGGCGCGACGCTTCGCCCGGGCGCCGGATTGGTTCCGCATGGACCCCTGGATCCGGTCGAACCAAAGATAGACAACCGGGGTGGTGAACAGCGTCAGCGTCTGAGAAACAATCAGACCGCCGACGATGGCAATGCCCAGTGGCCGGCGCAGTTCGGCGCCGGCACCATGCCCCATGGCCAGCGGCAGCGCGCCCAGCAATGCCGCGAACGTGGTCATCATAATCGGCCGGAACCGCAGCAGGCAGGCCTGCCTGATCGCATCGAACGATGATTTGCCCTCCACCCGCTGGGCCACCAGCGCAAAGTCGATCATCATGATGGCGTTCTTCTTGACGATGCCGATCAGCAGCAGGATGGCGATCATGCCCACGATCGAAAGGTCCTGCCCGCTCAGCCACAGCGCCAGCAGGGCACCGACGCCGGCCGACGGCAGAGTGGAGATGATGGTCAGCGGATGGATGGCGCTTTCGTAAAGCACGCCCAGAACAATGTAGATCGTCATGATAGCGGCCAGGATCAGCCAGGGCTGGCTGCGCAGCGAATCCTGGAACGCCTGCGCCGCACCCTGGAATGTGCCGGTTACGCTGGCCGGCATCCGCGCCTGCTGCTCCACCGCCTGCACCGCCGCGACCGCCTCGCCCAGCGACACACCGGCCGCCAGGTTGAACGACAGGGTCACCGCAGGGAACAGCCCCTGGTGGTTGATGGTGATCGGCGAGACGCCCTGCCTGATGCGAACAAGAAGATTGAGTGGGACCAGCTTGTTCGTGGTGGTGGAACGCACATACAGGCGGCTCAGCGCGTCCATGGTCAGCTGGAAGCGCGGCGCCAGTTCCAGGATCACATGATACTGGTTCAACGGGGCAAACAAGGTCGCGACCTGGCGCTGGCCGAAGGCGTCATACAGCGTGTCGTCGATCGCGCGTATGTTCACACCCATGCGCGCCGCGGTCGGCCGGTCGATGTCCAGCGTGGCGCTGGTTGCCGAGGCCTGCCGGTCCGAACTGACGTCACGCAGTTGCGGCAGGTCGTTCAGCTTTTGCTGCAGCAGCGTCGACCATCTGTACAACTCGTCTACATCGCCGGCCTGCAACGTGTACTGGTATTGCGCTGCCGACGAGCGGCCGCCGACCTGGATGTCCTGCCGGATCTGCATGCCCAGCGTGATTCCTTCGACCGCCGCCATCTGCGGCCGCAGCCGACGCAGGATCTGGTCGGCGCTCGCGGTGCGCTGGCTCAGCGGCTTGAGGTTGATCAACAGCCGGCCCTGGCTGACGGTGGGATTGGCGCCGATCCAATAGTCGACCGTGTCCACCCCCGCATCGCGCATGGCGATGTCCGCCAGGGCATTAATCCGGCCGGACATGGCGTCGAACGATATGTCCGGCGCCGCCGTGGCCGTCCCCATGATCAGGCCGCTGTCAACCTGCGGGAAAAATCCCTTGGGGATCTGGATGAACAGCCAGCAGGTGAGCCCGATGGTCGCAAGCGTCACCGCCAGCATGATGCGCTGGTGACGCAGCACCGCGTCCAGCATCCGGCCGTAACCCGCGGTGGTGGCTTCAAAAACCTTCTCCGACCAGCGATAGATACGGCCGGGCCTTGCATGCGCGTCGCGCTTGATCAGCCAGCCGCACAGCATCGGCGTAACGGTCAACGACACCACGCCGGACATCGCGATGGCCACGCTGATGGTGATGGCGAATTCGCGGAACAACCGTCCAATCAGTCCGCCCATCAGCAGGATGGGGATAAACACCGCGATCAGGCTCACCGTCATCGAAACGATGGTGAAGCTGACCTCGTTGACGCCGTCCAACGCGGCCTGAAGCCGGGGCCGACCATCCTCGATATGGCGCATGACATTCTCGATGACGACGATGGCGTCGTCGACGACGAAGCCGACAGCGATGGTGAGCCCCATCAGCGAAAGATTGTCGAGGCTGTAGCCCAGCACGTACATCACCGCGAAGGTGGCGATCAGCGACAGCGGGATCGTCAGGCTTGGGATCAGCGTTGCCCAGAGGTTGCGCAGGAACAGAAAGATCACCATCACCACCAGGGCGATGCTGATCATCATGGTGAGTTGAACGTCGCTGACCGATGCATGGATGGTCTGCGTGCGATCGCCGACGATATGAAGTTCCGCCGCGGCGGGAAGCATCGCCGAAATTGCCGGCAGCTGGTCCTTGATGGCCTGGATCGTTGCGACGACGTTGGATCCCGGCTGTTGTGCGGCATCGACGATGATGGCGCGCTGGCCCTGGAACCAGGCGGCGGAGCGAACGTCTTCCGGCGCGTCCTCGACGGACCCGACATCCTGCAGGCGGATCGGCGCGCCGTTGCGGTAGGCGATGACCAGCGAGCGATACGAATCGGCGCTCAACAGCTGGTCGGTGGCATTCAGCACCACCGCCTGATGGGGACCGTTCAGCGTGCCTTTCGGTGCATCGATCGTTGAATTTCCGATCACCGCGCGAATGTCTTCCAGCGTCAGCCCCAGGCCGGCCAGGCGATCGGGTTCGATACGCACGCGCACCGCGGGGCGAAGCTGACCGTGGTAGTCGACCCAACCGACGCCGGGAAGCTGCGCGATCGGCTGGGCGATGAAGTCCTCGGCGTAGCGGTCCAACTCGGTCAGCGGCAGAGTGGGCGAAGTCAAGGCCAACGAAATGATCGAGGCGTTCGCGGGATTGACCTTCCAGTAGGTGGGCGGGTTGGGCATGTCCTTCGGCAGCAGCCCGGCCGCCGCGTTGATCTGCGTCTGCACGTCCTGCGCCGCGCCGTCGATGTTCCGGCCAAGATCGAACTGCAGCACGATGTTGGTCATGCCCAGCGAGCTGGATGAGGTCATCTGCGTCACGCCGGAAACGTACGACAGCATCCGTTCCAGCGGTGTGGCCACCGAGCTTGCCATGGTCTGCGCACTGGCACCCGGCAGCTTGGCCTGGATCTGGATGGTCGGGAAATCCACCAACGGCAGCGCCGAGATCGGCAGCTGCAAATACGCCACCATACCCACGACGATAACGCCGAGCGCCAGCAGCGAGGTGCCGATGCGACGGTGGATGAACGGGCGGGAGATGCTCATGACGCGCTCCCGCCGGGAAGCGGGGACGGCTTCACCAGCCTGCCCGGGGCGATGCGGGACTGGCCTCTGAGCACGACGGTCTGTCCGGGTGTCAGTCCGTCGGTGATCTCGATATATCCCTCGATGGTGGCGCCGGTTTTGACATCCTGGGCGACGATCGTGTCGTCGGACTTCACCACATAGACATACAGGCCGTTCTGACCGGTCTGCACCGCCTGCGCCGGCACCACCGCCGCGTTGCGATCGGTGCGCAGCAGCAACCGCACCGAGACGAACTGGCCTGGCCACAACACGCGGTCGGTGTTGGTGAACACCGCCTTCATCTGGATCTGACCTGTGGTCTGGTCGACCGTGTTGTTGATGAAGACCAGCTTGCCATCGGCGATATGCCGTGTTCCGTCGCGGGTATCGACCGCCACCGCGAGTTCATCATGGCGCTGCGCTTCCATCACCGCCGGCAGGTCGTCCTGCGGCAGTGAAAACAGTACGGCGATCGGCACGATCTGCGTCACCGTGACCAGGCCAGCGGCGTCGCTGGCATGAACGATGGCGCCAGGATCGGCATTGCGCATGCCGACGCGTCCGGCCAGCGGGGAGGTGACATCGGTGAAGTCGAGATTGAGTTTGGCGGCATCGATACTGGCCTGGTCCGCATCAAGCGTGGCCTGCAGCGCGGCGGCCTGGGCGCGCACCGTGTCGAGGCTTTGCGAGGTCCCCGCGCCGGCCGATGCCAGCTTGGTGGCTCGCTCCACCTCCTGACGGGCACTGACGAACTGCGCCAGGTCGCGACGGCGATTGGCGTCGGCCTGTGCCAAAGTCGCCTGGTAGGAGCGCGGATCGATCTTGGCGAGCAGCTGGCCGGCGGTGACCTCCTGCCCCTCGGTGAAGAGAATCCTTTGCAACTGACCGTCGACCCGCACTTTCACGTCGACCGCGTTCAACGGCGTGACCGAACCGATGCCAGACAGCCAGACGGGCACGTCCTGCGTGGTGACAGCAGCGACGGTGACCGGTACCGCCGTCTTGGCGGCAGGCGCCACCGGCCGGACCGCGGGCACAGGAAGTCCCCACTGCCAAATCGCAGCGGCGGCAGCGGCCAGCACGATCCCGGTCAGGCCGACCCAAGGCAGCAGCCGGCCGGAGCCCGCTGGCCGCGGGGATGCGCCGATGGCCTTTTCCAGAGATTGCCCCACATCACTCTCCACTAGCCGGTATAGTATCCCTGTTCCGAAGCTCACCGGCGAACCACAGATCCGGGACTCTGGATTATTTGTCTTCAGTGGCCTGCTGATCCGCTCCGTCCGCCGCTTGGTGCAGCGAACTTCGGGGGCAGGACACCGGTCTCCGCGGCGACCTGGGTAAACGCGCCGGTGAGGCCGGCTGGCGAATCGAAGCCGCCGCCCAGCGCGCGAAACAGGCCGACGATCGTCTGCAGCCGCAGCAACCGCAGTTGTAGCAGCGTGTCCTGCGCCTGGTAGAGCGTCTGTTCGGTGGTCAAGACGCTGAGGTAGTCGGCGCTGCCGAGGCGGTAACGCATTTCGGCCAGCCCGGCCGCTTTCTGCGCCGCCACCTCGGCGGTTGCCACGATAGCTTCCTGATCGCGCAGATGCGACAGCGTGCTGAGCTGGTCTTCCACATCCTGGAACGCCGTCAGGACAGCCTGACGGTAGCTGGCCACCAGTTCCACCTGCCGGGCACGATCGAAACGCAGTTGTCCCTGCAACTGGCCGCCCTGAAACAGTGGCTGCAGCAGGCTGGCGCCGACATCGGTAACGGCGGCAGGAGGGTAGAACAGCTTCCTGGCGCCGATGCCGACAGCCGCGTTCAGGGACAGGCTGGGAAAGAAGGCAGCTCGCGCCACACCGATGTCGAAGTTGGCGGATTGCAGCCGGGCTTCAGCGGCGCGGACGTCGGGGCGCCGCTGGAGCAACGCGGAGGGCAGGTCGGTGGCGACATCGGGCCGCGCGAAACCACTGAGGTCGCTGGCCTTGAGTGCAAGATCCTCGGGAGGCTGCCCGGTCAGCACCGCCAGTGCATGGATGGCGACGTCGGCCTGCTGCTGCAGCGCCGGCACCGCCGCGTCGAAGCTGCCAACGACGGCGCGCTGTTGTTCCACCTGTAGCTGCGTGGCGGTGCCGGCAGACTGCTGGATCTCGATCAATGACAGCACATGCCGTCCGTCCGAGGCGATCTGGCGGGCCAGGCGAATACGCTCCGCCAGCGACAAGACCTGGAAATAGGTGTCGAGCACGGTGCCGGCCAAGGTCATGGCCACGGTGTCGGCGTCAAACGCCGAAGCTACGGCCAGCGCCCTGGCCGAACCGGCGGCTGCTCGGTTTTTGCCCCAGAAATCCAGCTCGTAGCTGGCTTGGCCCAGTACCTGATGGGTTCGGGTGCTTCTGACGCCGGACTGGTTGGACTCTGTGCCGGTAATGCCGATCGCCGGGTAAAGCGGCGCGGCGAGTACCTCGGCGGTGGCACGGGCCTGCTCGATACGGGCGATCGCCGCCTGCAGGTTGTTGTTCCAGCGCAGGCTTTGCGTCATCAGATCGTCGATTTCGGTGCTGCCGAAGCTGTGCCACCACGCACCCTGGGCCGGGACCAGTGCGGCCGCGCCGGTCCCTGGCGCTCTGGTAGCCCAGGCGACCGGCGTCTCGATGTCGGGCCGGTGATACTCTGGGACCAGCGAGCACCCGCTCACCAGCAAACACACAATGACATGCCAGGGCCCGGGGATCTGCCAGAGCCCGGGGATCTGCCAAAGCCCGCGTGCGACGCGTACGGGCATCAGGCTTTGCCGGTAGCCTCGTCCATGGTCTTCAGAAGGTCGGCAAGGGCCTGCTTGCAGGACGCGGCATCAGGCGAGCTTGCGCGCAGTGCCGCCAACGCTCGATCGATCGTCTTGTCGATGACGTGCCATTCCACCGGTGCACGGGGCTTCATCGATGCTTCCGCCTCGTCCCAGGATATCTCCAGTTCCTTGATCCGGTTCTTTGCGCCAACGAGATCACCTTTGTCAACCATTGCGGCCGTGTCGGCCGCAATGGATCGGAACTGCGAAAGATCTCCGATCTTCGCGGCCGCAGCCGCGGCGATCCCCAAGCTTTCAGGTATGGCTGCACCTGCGACCAGGAACGCCATCCCAAGCGCTGGAACCATGAATGCTGCGCGAACAAAACTTTTCATCGATCGTCTCCCTTTGCGTTTAGGGGTTGTGCTCGGACGGGTTATATTTCGAACAGGTTGTATTTCGGATTGGGGTGTTTCGGGGTCGGGCAGCAGACAATTGTTAGTCTCATAACACCGGTGTTAATCTCATAACACCGGCTCAGCCGTGGTCCGCCGGCGGCATTGCGACAGGAGGCCAGCTTTGTGAGATGCTCAGGCAAAGGACCAGTATCGAGATTACCACAAGAAAGACCGCACTCGTCGCGATGGTGCCCAGCCCGAAGCCGCCATTGGCCTGGGACTGCGACAATAAATCGCCGAATGAGGCACCCAACGGCCGGGTCAGGATGTAGGCAAGCCAGAATGCGAGCACCGCATTGAGGCTGAAATACCAGGCGGCGGCGATGGCGCCGATGAGCAAGCCGAACATGGCGAGACCCAAAGTGAACCCAAGGTTCAGCGCTTCCGTAGCCAGATCACCCGCGGCGGTGCCAAGCGCGAAGGTGCACAGGATCGCCGCCCAGTAAAACAACTCCCGCCGGCGCGTAACGATCGTGTGGATGGAGAGAGTTCCTTCCACCGCGAACCAAAGTGCGAAGATTGCAGCCAGCAGAACGGCAAACACCGCCGTGCTCAAGTAGAGGCTGATCTCGAGTCCATCGGTCAGCGCGTCGGTGATCTGCGTTCCAACGACGCTGACAAGGACCACCGTCAGCCAGTATATCGAGGGGACATAGGTCTTTGCCCGCAGTTGCAGAAGCAGCGCTGCCAGCAGCAGGGTCGCCATGACAACGCCGGTGACAGCTGTGCCGAGACCCACATGCACGGCCAGATAGTCCGCACCGGTCTCGCCGACGGTTGTCGACATGATCTTGATGATCCAGAAGCCGATGGTTACGGTTGGAACTTTGTTCAGCATTGCGGTTTCGGCATTCGTCATGTGTGTGACGCCCCTTCTCCGGTTGGCCGGATTTGGGCTCCGGCCGGGTACTTTATCGTGAAGCCGATCAGCACGAGCATGACCAGAAGCTCCAGAGGAAACTGCAGCACCAGTCGGGCAATGATCGAGATCGCCAGTGGCTGCTGGATCGCCAAACCGTGTCCGATCGCAAGTGCAAGCGGCATCAGGGCCGGGATTGCAGCGAACGTGGTCATGGTGACAGGATGCAGCCGATTGCGGCTTGCCTCCCGCAGTGCGCGTCGTGGCTCCATCTGGTGAGCCAGTTCGGCATACTCCGAGACGCAACGCCGTAATGACAGCAGTGGTCGACGGCAGAGAGCAGCCGATGATGATGAACGGCAGCCACAGCTTCTCGTAAGGAAACGATAAGAGAA
>JAQGHW010000811.1 GCA_028291505.1 Rhodopila sp.
GCTCTACCGATCTATCAGGTGACGGTGAGGCTAGCGGGGGGCCGGACGATTGAAGGCGAGCCTGTCGCCCGCGCCACGGGTCATCCGTCGCGTCCGCTGACCGATCAGCAGCTGTACGAAAAGTTCGCGGATTGCCTGGATGCGGGCGCCTCTCCGATTCCGGCCGATGTTCTGTTCAAGCGGCTGTCGGCGATCCAGTCGATCAACGCGCGCGACCTTACCGCGCGGGTATGACGGTGGGGATCGGGCGCCGGATCGTCGTTGGGTCGGCGCTCGCGGCGCCTTTCATCCGGACGACGCGGGCTGATCCGATCAGGATGAGGGTGTCGGTCGATACCTCCCCCAGCCACGGGCGGACGCTGTCGATGGCCGACTTCCTGAAAAAGCTGGAGGCCGCGTCGCAGGGTGAGATCGCGCCGCGACTGTTCGACAGCGGGCAGCTTTTCGCCGACCGGGACGTGATCAAGGCGCTGGTGCTGGGGCAGGTCGAGATGGCGGCCCCGGGCACCTGGCTGGTTTCGGCCTATGTGCCCGAGGCCGATCTGGGTCAGTTGCCGGTGTTCTATGGCCAGCCGATCGAAACCACCCATCGCGCGATCGATGGCATCCCCGGCGATCTGGTGAACCAGCAGGTCAGCAAGAAGCTTCGGGTGAAGATCCCGGGGCGCTGGGTCGATCTGGGGTTTACGAATTGGTACAGCAGTCGCAAGCCGCTTGGTGGGCTGGCGGATCTCAGGGGCTTGAAAATCCGCAACTCCGGCGGCTACGCGCAGCCGTGGCGGGCACAGTTTTTCGGTGGCGTTCCGACCATGATCGCCTGGCCGGACGTGCCGCTTGCCCTGTCGGAGGGTACGTTCGACGCGCTGCAGAGCACCGCGGAAAGTTGTGCCAGCGCCAAACTCTGGGATGCCGGGCTGCGGTTCGGCCTGGTCGATCACCAGAGCATGGGCGACTACATTCCGATGATCAGCGAGGCGTTCTGGGGCGCGCTTAGTCCGGCGCTCAAGATTCTTGTCACCGATCTTTGGGCGGCGAACATCGGCGTTTATCGGGCCAATATGGCCGCGGCGCAGGACAAGGCGGAGAAAGAGCTTAAGGCGCGGGGCGTCAAGCTGGCTTTCGTTTCGGCTGAGGATCTGGCGGAACAGCGCAAGGTGATGGTGGGCGAGCAGGAGAAGGTGGCGCTGGAGATGAAGATTTCGCCCGATATCCTGATGCGGATTACCGAGGCGATCGCGGCTACCAACTGAAGTACTTTGGGCGGCCGGGGGTGTCTGGCCATGGTGTGGTCCGCACCGTCTGCTTGGCGGAGTCGCTGGTCGCGGGGCGACCGATAGGTCCGGTTTCGCAATAAAATTGGGCGTTTTGACGCAGAGCGCGCGGAGCGGGGCGCAGACACGGGTTTTGCCGGGCCTGGTGCGAACACCGCTCGGCTGCGGCCCAATCCAGTGGATAAAATCTGACGGAAAGAACCGTCATATTTTATCCACTAGCCTTTGATTTGGTGGTCCGATCCCGACGCTTGGGAATCAAGCGTCGGGATCGGACCACTAGCGGGTTTCATGGTTTGCGCCTCACCTGCGGCGCGTTCGCGGACCGAGCTTGAGGGGACGTGCTGTGGCGTTGGCGGGTGCATTTGCCCTGGGTTGCGCTGTTTGTTGGTCAACTGTGATAAGTGGCGTTATTTCCTTCCGGCCAGCGTCTTCACGAACCACGAGTCCCGGTGGTCTTTGTTGCACGATTGGTATTTTACGGTTCGGAGCCTCAAAGATCTTATGGTCGCATTCTCTCCATTGGCGGCGATCAGCCCGGCGATTCAGGAGTTGCACGGCGCGAGCACGGAAAGTCGGGTCGCCGGGCCACTACGGATTGAGTTGAAACGGCACACGGCCCTCGGGGTAGCCTGGACCGTCGAAATGGTCCTGTCCGGAGGCGTATTGACCGAGCCGAACCGTTTCCGCGATGTCCGTATTGGTTGCCAGGTACCAGTCCTCGTCGACCTCAAGTCGATAGGGCTGCCGGCCCTCGAAGTAGCCATGATCGACGAAGTGCTCTCGGCCGGAACGGATGCCGCCGTCGCGGATGCCGTCGGCGACATCCGGGTTGGACGCCAGGTAGAAGCCTTCGTCGACCTCGACCACGGTCAACAGGGTGCGGATCACTGTCTGGAAGTCTTCGTAGGTCAGGTCCACCCGCGTTTTGCCGCACGCGGTCGTAAGGTTGAGCATGCTTTTGATGATTTCGAACGGCGGGAGATATCTCCCACATGTCTCCTGAGGGTTTTCTGCTGGTTGTGGTGAAGCGCGGTGGTGGAATGACCTACTGGCCGTCTGTTCCATTCGGTTTGAACGCCATCGCCACGCCGTTCATGCAGTAGCGTAAACCGGTGGGCTGGGGGCCATCGGGGAAGACGTGGCCGAGATGGCCGCCGCAGTCCGCGCAATGGACCTCGGTGCGGGTCATGAAGAGGCTGCGGTCCTCGGTCGTGGCGACCCCACCTTCGAGCGGCTGGGTGAAGCTGGGCCAGCCTGTGCCGCTCTCGAACTTGGTGTCAGATGCGAACAGGGGCTTGCCGCAGCCGGCACAAATGAATGTGCCGGGCCGTTTTTCGGCGTTCAATGGACTGGTGCCGGGCCGCTCGGTTCCGTGCTTGCGCAGCACATGGAACTGCGCAGGATCGAGACGCTGCCGCCACTCATCATCGTCGCGGACGATTGGGAATTCCTCCGCTGACGTGGCATGGCCGCCAAACAGGCGTTTCACGGTTGGGGCCCTCCTTTGGTGGTGTGGAGGCAGCGTATCGCAGATTTCGGGTTTCCGGAACGGGGGGCGCCGGTGCCGGGGGTCCGGTAGCAACGGAACCGAAAGTTCGATTCAGACTGGAGACTGGGCCGGGCGACGAGGCCCGTAGGACCGCATCCGACGTAGTGGACGTTCGCACCAGCATTTGTGGGAGTGGCGGCAAGCTCCAGGCTGACCTGGCTGCGGGCAGATGGTATCGTGCCCGGGCTGGCAAGAATGGTGGCGTGAACGGATGGACGGCCTCCTTTATCTGGCGTTGCGTGGCCTTGCCGTCTCGATCGCCGCTATAGGCCTGTGCGCACTTTCAGGCGCGACTTATCAGCACATCTCCAACATGTCTGACCTGAAACGATACCCGCCTCCTGGGCGGCTCATCGATATCGGCGGCCGAAGGTTACATCTACTCTGTGCAGGGAAGGTCTCAGACCACACCGTGGTCATAGAAGCCGGAAGTGGTAATGACGTTACACTTTGGCAGGGGATATTGGGCCGCGTTTCGCGTTTCACCCATGTCTGCGCTTACGATCGTGCCGGGCTTGGGTGGAGCGATCCGGTCTCCGGACCACGTAGCTTCGATGACAGAGCTAGAGACCTGCATTCCCTGCTTCAGCACGCCGACATCGCGGGTCCCTACATCCTCGTCGGCCATTCCTATGGGGGCTACGTCGTTCGCCGCTTTGCGGCTGCCTATCCACAGAGCGTGTCAGGTATCATCCTGATCGATTCACCTGACGAGTTATGGTCTTTCGCGGCCGAGGGGCTTCTCGATGCGCAGACGATCGGGGCACAGGAATGGCGGCGTGGCTTGGCAGCCCAGTTCGGACTGCTTCGACTCGCCACAAGGCTATTTCCCGATCGCTTCGACCCACTCAAAGGTGTTCCGGATGAAGCGCGCGCCGAACAGATGGCGTTGTATCTGCGCAGCTCTCGCCATTTTGCCATCGCGGACGAGATGGCCGCCTATAAGGCCGTGCCTCCTGAAGAAAGAAGCCCCTATGGATTCGGCCGCCTCGGGGATACGCCGCTGGTGGTTGTGAGCCGTGGTTGGAATAATCCTGCGACCGGCGATCAAGTCTATCCCGAGTGGGAGGAAGCTCAGAAACGTTTGGCATCCCTCTCAACAAACAGTGTGCATATTGTAGCCGCCAGGAGCGGCCACATGATTCAGTTTACGGAGCCTGGGGTCATTATCAGTGCTATCCAGCGGCTTCTAGAAAATCGGGGGCATGAACCCTCCAAGTAGACGGTGTGTCTGCTTTACCCACCCATTGCGGCGGTAGCGACGCGGGAGGGGTGCAGAAAACCACCCTTTGATGCGCAAGTTGGCGATCGATCTGCCGTCCAGATGTTTCGTGGCTTTACCGCGCATCAACTGGTGCATCCAAAGATATATCTTGACATAGAGATATATCTTAGATATGTCTTATCTGCCGGCGCCATTTTGGTCCGGCTTCAAGGAGATAAGACACAATGCGTCATCACAACCACGGCCGGCGGGATGGGTCCCATGGGGGATCGTCCGACAAGGCGATGCATGGGGGTTCCCATGATGATACGGACCGCCATTTTGGGGAGCGGCGGTTTGCCCGCGACCCGCTGGATGCGGGGGACCGGTTCGGCGGCCGGCATCGTCACCCGGGCGGCCACCATGGCGGCGGGCGGCGCCGGCTGTTCGACCACGGCGATCTGCGCTTCATCCTGCTGAGCATGATCGCGGCCAGGCCGGCGCACGGGTACGACCTGATCAAGGCGCTGGAGGAGCGGATGGGCGGCGGCTACAGCCCAAGCCCCGGCGTGATCTATCCCACGCTGACGATGCTGGAGGAACAAGGCCTTGCCGCCATTACAGCTGAAGACGGCAAGAAACTGTATCGGGCCACGGACGAGGGCGAGGCGTTCCTGAAGGCAAACCAGGCTGCTCTCGATGCCATCCAGGCCCGTATCGACGGTATTGCCAGGGCACGTGGGGTGGTGCCGGACCCGCGGATTATCCGCGCGATCGAGAACCTGAAAACAGCACTTCGGCTGCGGCTGGCCGGGGGGGCAATCCCGGACGAGCAGATCCGCGCCATTGCCGCGGCGATCGATGCCGCGGCGGCGGAGGTGGAGCGGGCTTAGAAGTCTCGGGGTCGAATCTCGAGCCGGGAGGTGGGTCTATGGCGAGGCCGTGTTCGTTTGTTCTTTCTTCATTTTCAACACGAAGGACGAACGAGGGCCACGGAAAGTGAGCGCGCTCCGGCATTGCGATGTGACGGAAATCGTAGTGGCGGACATGTTGTGAACGGTCTTTGTCCATAGATTGGGGAAATTGAAGCAGAGAGGCCTTCGAATGGCCTGCGACCCAGTAAGACCAGGGCTTTCCAGGTTTGCTTTGAAGTCATCGATTCAGACGCCAAATCGTGGTCGCAGCCATATCGTAGAGCGGGCGCGGTCGGGGCTTCGGGTCAGGCATCGGTTTGGTGAGAGCCGAAGACTTCCACCTGGCTGAGATGCAGGGTCGTGCGCCGCGTCGCCTGCAACCGGACATAGCGGGCCCGAATGACGGTTTCCGGCTGCCAGCGGAGCGGCTTGCCGTCGGCGCCGCCGAACACTTCATTGCCGCGCGTGCGATGGGCCATGCGCCAGGTGGTCGCGTCGTCGGAGAGCAGGATAGCAATCGGCACAGCACGCCAGGCGGCCTCCGGCGGTTCGACCGGATTATAGATCGTGACGCAATCGATGCGTCCGGCGGCACCTAAATCGACCTGCCACCACGGCTGGTGTTCCTCCTGGGTGTGGAAGCGGCAGGTTGCCGATACGATGCCGTCGACCGCGCGTGCCGCGTCCGTTTCGACTGTTCTTCCAGCCGAATGTTCTGGCGAAACCGAGCTCTGGCGCGCCGGGCGGTGGCGGGCGAGGTTGGTGGCGGTGGCGGCAAGTGGAAGAGGTGGGGGCGCGGCGGCCGCTTGCGGGCGTTGCGGCAGGTAGCCGCGACTGGCGCCGACGGCGTCGAAGTGGTGCTGCGGATTGTCGTACCATCCTTCGGTGATCTCGCGCGCCGCGTCGATATACTCATGGATATACCAGGCGGTGTCGACCTCGGGGCCCGGGCGTCCCGAACGGGGCAAGAAGGGCGCATGAGACTTGATGAAGGCCAGTTGGGTCGAGGGAATTTTCCGCCATGCCTGGCCCAGCCGGCGGTGGTATCGCAGTGCCTCCCGCTCCGGCATTCCGTTGGCGACCGGGAACAGATAGTAGCGAAAACGCGGGTCGTCGAGGGCCAGCAGATCGACGCTGCGGAGACTGGCTGGATTGTAGAATCCAGTCACCGGAAGGTGGATGACGTGGGCATGGGACAAATACGCCGCAAGCCAGGAGAATGTGCTGACGCTTGGGACAATATGGTGGGCTGATCGGATCATTTCAAAATCGCGGATCGGCCCCTGGGTCGGGATGACGCGCCCGTGTGGAAATGCGTCCATGAGTTCTTCGCAATAGAAGCTTGGCTCGATCTGCCCCATGATGACCGGACGCAGACCGGTGGATCGGACGACGTCGCGATAGAACCCGACCGGGACAAGCGGATAGTGCAGGATTCCGTCCAGCACCTCCGCGGCGCGGATATTGATCACCAGTTCATCTTGGGCAAATCCGGGCAGATCGGAGACTTGTTCTGGTTCAGGCACAAAAGCCCGGCGATAGCGTTCCGGGTCGGCGAAAAATGCGATATTTTGCAGCCAGTCCTCGATCATCACCAGACTTGCTTCGCCGCTGCGCAATTTTTCGGCCAAGAATGCGATATCGAACTGGTCGGTCGCGCCGACGCGTATCACCCGGTCGTTTGTCTCGGGCAGGACTGTCGGCGTATCGATGCGCCATTCCCGCAGTTGGACGTTGCTGAGGATGGCCGACGGAACCATCTCCTGCAGGCGCAGCGCAGCCATGTACTGGAGCATCCGGTTCGCCAGATTGCCGTTGAGCGAATTGATGTGGATGACCGGGTTCTTGACGTGGCTGGCGATGGCCGGGTGCGGTGGTGGCGGGCTGGCGAACAACGGGGCGGCAGTGCCGCGGGATGCGGCGGCATCGGCGGCCGGATAGCCGTAGATCTCGATTTCGTCCAAATGCAGTTGTTCGTCGTTGCGTAGCTGTAGCCTGACGAACTGGTAGGGAATTTTGTCGACGACGGTTACGACCAGAGGCTGGCCGTCGAGACCGAACGCTTCGGCTTTGCGATGCGAAAACAGCGTGATCCAGATATTGCCGTCGCGACTGGCGAGAACGTCCAACGCGTTCGAGCGCCCGGCGAGGAACGGATGAT
Organism: Rhodopila sp.; assembly: GCA_028291505.1. Lineage (GTDB taxonomy): Bacteria > Pseudomonadota > Alphaproteobacteria > Acetobacterales > Acetobacteraceae > Rhodopila. Next base: position 7,103 of record JAQGHW010000811.1, read on the forward strand.
CGGATCTGTTGAAGACACGAATTTCAGCGATGACGTGTGGCGCCAGCAGATCGACAGTCCACCAAGGCTGGGTTTCGTAAAGGGTATGAAATCCATAGGAGCCGGATCGCACACCGTTGTTGCCGCCGCCGGAGACCTGACTTCCCGCCGGTTCCCCTCCGGCTGACCGATAGACGGAACTCTGCCAGGATGGTTTGTTCAACGCCACGTTGTCATAGGGCATGTTGGCCTTCTCCCCGGAGGCTGCGAGCGGAGATGAACTTAACGATGACAGACCATTGGCGAACAGGGTGGGTTCAGAGCGGTTTCACGGTGACTGGAAACGCTGCCTCTGACGCGACCAGTTTGTGCCGGGGGTTCGGCTGGGTAAGCCACGACCTTGCTGGCTTCAGCGGCGAATCGTGGCCGCGTCGCGACTCACGCTTGTCTGCGATCCGGTACTAGTGGATAAAATCTGACGGAAAGAACCGTCATATTTATCCACTAGCCTTTGATTTGGTGGGCCGATTCACCCAACGCTTGGGAGCCAAGCGTTGGGATCGGACCACTAGCTCGCGTGTAAACATGCAGAACCGCTCCCACGCGCACATCTGCCGGATCCCCTCCGCCGGCAGACGCCCCAACCAGTCGTCGATCCGACTGTGTCGTTCCGTGCGATGGTCGCCGAGATTGTAGGTGCGGATAAAGCGGGCCAGCCAGCGATTGGCCTCTTGGGGTAGACCCAACAGTGACACTGTTGGGTCTACCCGAAACTTGGCGAGGTGTTGGCGAGCAGTCGCGCGATCGATTGCTATTGTAGGCGATCGGCAGAAAAGTAGCCAAAATCACCTCGGAAGCTCAGAAAATAGGTGCCACAAAATAGGCAAATGCATGATATTTGACTGATGTCTCGAGCGTTGCACTTTATCGCGTCAGTACGTTATGTTGCATCGCACAAAGGCGAAGCGTCGGACGGCGCGGCGTTTTGCACCGCGGGCGAGGTAATCTATGACAGCCGATATTGCTCACCAACCGGTCCGGCAGCTTCCCGTTCGGCACCAAGCGGTCTGGCGTGCCGTGAGTATCCTGCTCGCCGGCTTGCTGCTGCTCGCTCCGGCGGCAGGGCGGGCCGAAAGCGTCCTCACCGTCGGCATGACCGCGGGCGACATTCCGGCCACGACCGGCAACCCGGACCAAGGGTTCGAAGGTTTCCGCTTCGTCGGCTTCAACCTGTATGACGGGTTGGCGCTGTGGGATCTGTCCCAGCGCGACAAGCCCTCGGACATCAAGCCCGGCCTGGCGACCGACTGGCAGGTCGACCCCGCCAACCACCGCCGCTGGATCTTCAAGCTGCGGCAGGGCGTCAAATGGCACGACGGCTGCGCCTTCACCGCCGATGACGTGGTCTGGAACTTCGGCCGTGTCACCAACAAGGACGCGCCGCAGTTCCTGACGCAACAAATGGCGCTGTCGCGCACGTATGTGACGAACTTCGAGTCTATTGAGAAGATCGACGACTATACCGTGGCGATCACCACCAAGGTCGTGGAATCGCTGTTCCCGTATTCGATGTCGTATCTGCTGATGGTCAGCCGCTGCCGGGCGGAGGCGCTGAAATACGACTGGAACGCCTATGCCAACAATCCATCGGGCACCGGCCCGTACCGGTTCGACCGTATGGTCGCGCATGAGCGGCTGGAGCTGGTTCCGAACAAGGATTACTGGGACCCCAAGCGCGTTCCGAAGCACGATCGCCTGGTGCTGATCCCGATGCCGGAGGCGGCCACCCGCGCCGCCGCTCTGATGACGGGCCAGGTGAACTTCATCGAGGCGCCGGCGCCGGACACCATCGGTCGGCTCAAGAGCGCCGGCATGCAGATCGTAACCAACAAGTATCCGCATAACTGGCCGTACATCCTAAATTTCGTGCGCGGCCCGATGACCGATATCCGGGTCCGCCGAGCGGCGAATTATGCGCTGAACCGGGGGGAATTCGTCGAATTGCTGAACGGCCTGGCGATCGAGGAATACGCAACGATGCCGCCGGGCACACCGTATTACGGCAATCCCGTCAAGTACGAGTACAACCCGGACAAAGCCCGAGCGTTGCTGAAGGAAGCGGGCTGTATGCCGTGCAAGCTCACCTTGGCGATCTCCACCTCCGGGTCCGGCCAGATGCAGCCGCTGCCGATGAACGAACTCTTCAAATCGCAAATGGAGGCTGTCGGCTTTCAGATCGAGTTCAAGGTCATGGACTGGAACTCGCTGGTCGAGATTGGCCGGTCGGGCGTGGTGAAATATCCGGAGATCGACGGCTATAACGGTTCCCGCGCGCTGCTCGATCCTCTGTCCGCGCTGATCAAGCCTGTCTGGAAGATCCATTGGTCGCCCGCCGGCAGCAACTGGGGCCATTTCTATGACCCGGAGATCGAGGACCTCGTCGGCCAGATCCTCAACGAGTTCGACAGCGACAAGCGCCTCGCGGAGCTCACGAAATTGCATGAGCTGGAGAACGACCGCGCTTTGATGATCTGGGTCGTGCATGACCTGAACCCGCGCGCGCTGTCGCCGAAGCTGTCCGGGTTCGTCCAGGCGCAGAACTGGTTCCAGGATCTGACGCCGATCGTGGTGCAACAGTGATCGGCTACATCGGCCGCCGGCTGCTGTACGCGATCCCGATCGCGTTCGGGGTCAGCGTCGTGTGCTTCTCGCTGGTTTACCTGGCGCCGGGCGATCCGTTGCAGACGATCCTGCCGTCGGA
>JAQGHW010000869.1 GCA_028291505.1 Rhodopila sp.
ACCTGCGCCTGTACGGAGACATCGAGCGCCGAAACAGGTTCGTCGGCGACCAGGAATTCGGGGTTGGTCGCCAGCGCGCGGGCGATACCGACGCGCTGACGCTGGCCGCCGCTGAACTCATGCGGGAACCGGTCGGCGTGCGATGCCGGCAGCCCGACCTGGACCAGCAGCGCCTCGGTGCGTGTGCGCCGTTCGGATCGGGGGCACAGATCGTGGATAGCCAGACCGTCGGCGATCTGGTCACCGATGCGCCGCCGCGGATCGAGGCTGGAATAAGGGTCCTGGAACACCAGCTGCATGCGCCGGCGCAGACGCCGCAACGCCCGCCCGCGTGCCTGCCCGAGGTCCACACCATCGACCGCCACGTGTCCCTCGGTCGGTGCCAGCAGGCCGAGCAGCAGGCGTCCGATCGTGCTCTTGCCGGACCCGCTCTCGCCGACCAGCCCTAACGCCTCACCCTTTTCGATGGCGAGGGATACGTCGGTCACGGCCTGCACCGGCCGGCCACGACCGAACAGGCCCGATCCGCCAAAACGCCGGCTGAGGTGTTCGGCGACGATCAGCCGGGTCATGCCACCGCCTGCCGGGTCGGTGCGCCGGCGAGTTCCCGCCAGCGGATGCAGCGAGTGGTATGACCGGGATGCGCCGTCAGCAGCGCCGGCCGTGCCACCTCGCAGGCCGCGGTGCGATGCTGGCAGCGCGGTGCGAAGGCGCAGCCGGTCGGCAGCTGATGCGGCAGCGGCACCGTCCCCGGGATGCTGTCGGGCAGGCTGCCGTCCTCGGCCGGCGCGCTTCTCAGCAGGGCGGTGGTATAGGGGTGCAAGGGGTGGGTCAGGACCTCAGCGGCGGTGCCCTGCTCGACGATCTCGCCGGCGTACATCACCGCGACGTGGTCGGCGATCTCGGCCACCACCGGCAAGCTGTGGGTGATGAACAGCACGCCCATGCCGTGCTCCTGCTTCAAGCGGGCGATCAGATCGAGTACCTGGGCCTGAATGGTCACGTCCAACGCCGTGGTGGGTTCGTCGGCGATCAGCAGCTTCGGATCATTTGCGATGCCGATGGCGATCATGGTGCGCTGGCGCATCCCGCCGGAAAGTTCATGGGGGAACGATCGCGCTCGCCGCAACGGATCGGGAATGCCGACACGCCGCAACGACGCCAAGACGCGGTCGCGAGCGGCATGATCCGACAGGCTGCGATGGGCCCGGATAGCTTCGGCGATCTGGCTGCCGACCCGATGCACTGGATTCAGGCTGCTCAGCGGATCCTGGAAGACCATCGCCATGCGGTTGCCGCGCAATCGGCGCAGTTCGCCTTCCTCAAGCCGGAGCACATCCCGCCCTTCCACCCAGACAGCGCCACCGGCAATCCGGGCGACTGACGGCAACAGGCCCATGATGGCCAGGCCGGTCAGCGATTTGCCTGATCCGCTCTCACCGACCAGGGCCAGGGTCTCGCCGGGAACAACGCCGAGCGACACATCGCGCACCGGCTGGATCGGACCGGCCGGCGTGTCGATCTCGATCGTGAGGCCTTGAACGTCCAGCAGCGGCGCGGGCGCCATCAGCAGGCCGGGCGTCAGCAGGCTGGGCAGGCGGCGCGGCCGGCGACCGGGGGCACGGTGGGGATCGACGGCATCGCGTAGCGCGTCGCACAGGGCGTTCATCGCCAGAATGGTCAGCGACAGCGCCAGACAGGGCCACAGCAGCAGCAGCGGCGCCTGTGTCATGGTCGACCGCGCCGCCGCGATCATCAGGCCCCAGGACGGTGCGGGCGGCAAGACGCCCAGCCCGAGGAACGACAGCCCGCTCTCCAGCACGACGCCCGCGGCGGCGGCGAGACTGAGCTGCACCAGGATCGGACCGGCGATGTTCGGCAGGATGGTGCGCAGCATGATACGCAGCCGTCCGGCGCCGAGCACCCGCATCGCGTCGACGTATTCCTGCGAGCGTACCGAAAGGACGCCGGCATAGACCACGCGCACGAAGCCGGGCAGGAACACCAGGGCCAGGACCGGGATCAGCGTCAACGCTCCCGGGCCGAACAGCGTCACCACCAGCAGCGCCAGCAGCAGCGGTGGGAAACACAGCACCACGTCCATGCTGCGCAGGGCGAGCAATTCGGCGACACGGCCGAGGTAGCCACCCGCCAGACCCATGGCAGTCCCGAGCAGACATGCCATCGCGGCGGAGGCGGCGGCGACCGAAAGCGACACCCGCGCGCCCCAGAGCAGCCGCGAAAGCACGTCGCGGCCGTATTCGTCCTGGCCCAGCCAGTGCGCGGCGGAGGCCGGGGCCATCCGGTGCGCGATGCTCATCGCCGTCGGGTTCGCAAGCCCAAGAAACGGCACCGCCATAGCGAGCATCGCGATTGCCGCGACCACCGCGACCGGGATCGGGTTCGGCCGCTTCATGCCTGGCGGACCGTCTGGCGGATCCGGGGATCGAGCAGCCCGTAGAGCAGGTCCACCAGCAGGTTGAGTGTGACGAACAGGATCGAGATCACCAGCACGATCCCCTGGACTTCCGGGTAGTCGCGCGCGCTGACCGCGTCGACCAGCATGCCGGACAGTCCGGGGTAGTTGAACACATACTCGACCAGTACGGTGCCGCCCAACAATGTGCCGAGGTTGAGCGCCAGCACGGTAACCACCGGGATCAGCGCGTTGCGCAGCACGTGGTGGGTCAGGATGCGATGATGCCGTACGCCCTTGGCGCGCGCCGTGCGCACGTAGTCGCGCATCGAGACGTCAAGCACAGCCGTGCGCGTCATCCGGAACACCGTGGCGAACAGTCCCAGCGCGATGGCCATGGCGGGCATGGCGAGCAGCGCGAAGTGTCGTCCCGGCGCCTGTGCCAGCGGAACGTAGCCGCCGGCCGATGTCCAGTGCAGTCCCTGCGCGAAGACCAGGACCAGGATCGTGCCCACCACGAAAACCGGAACCGCGAGCCCTGCCGCAGCGACCCACGACGCGGTCCGATCGAACAGGCCGCCCCGACGCAACGCCGCCAACAGACCCGCCGGCAGGCCGGTGGTCAGGGCGACCAGCGCCGCGGCGGCAATCAGCTCCAGCGTGCGTGGCAGGCGCTGCCAGATCTCGGTCGCCACCGGGCTGTCATCCTGCACGCTGTGTCCGAGATCACCGTGCAGCAGGCGGCGGAAGGCATCGACGTACTGCACGGAAATCGGTCGATCGAGACCAAGCTGCTCATGCAGTTGCTGCACCGTGGCGGGATCGGGGGCGGCGCCGCCTTGCGACAGCAGCAGCTCCGCCGGGTCGCCGGGGACGCAGCGGATTGCCAGGAAGACGATGCTGGCCACGACCCAGATCAGCACCAATGAGACGCCTGTTCGCCTGAATGCCCACCACATGCATCAGCCCCCCGGGGCAGGAGACAACACTGCCCGTCTTTGACAGCAAGAGACCGCCGCCGCCTTGCCCGACGCGGTAGCGCGTCCGGGGTCCCGCCGCGGCGGGGCGCCCATGGATCCCTCCTTGCTATTTCCGTACCAGCGCGTCGCAGGGACTCGATAAATCCGATTGCTCCGGCGCGGGCTGGCGTGGCAGGAAGCGCGCCATGCCAACCCGCCGAATCCTGCTTGCGAGTGCCGTTCCCGCGGTCCTGTCCGCGTCCGCATTCGCGGCCCCGGCAGATAGTTTTCACAGCTTTCTGAACGACGTCAGGGCTGAGGCACGCAGGGCCGGCATTCGCGCGACGACTCTCGACAACGCCTTCGCCGGTGTCGCTCCGAACCAGAAAGTCCTGGACCGGGACCGCCACCAGCCGGAATTCACCCTCACCTGGGCGCGTTATCGCGCGCTCGTGATCACCGACCAGCGGATCATCAACGGTCGCCAGGCAGTCGCCGCAAACCGGTCCTTGTTCCAGCTTGTCGAGCAGCGTTACGGCGTTGCCCCCGGGGTCATCGCCGGTATCTGGGGCCTGGAGTCGAGTTTCGGCACCGGGACTGGCGATTTCCGGGTGGTGGAGGCGCTGGCCACGCTGGCGTGGGAGGGGCGCCGAGCCAGCTTCTTCCGCGGCGAACTGATGGCCGCGCTGAAAATCCTCGATCATGGCGATGTCGCGCCGGGCGGGATGACCGGGTCCTATGCCGGCGCGATGGGCCAACCTCAGTTCATGCCGTCGAGCTACCTGCGATACGCCGTGGACTTCGACGGGCACGGTCGCCGCGATATCTGGACAAGCAAACCAGATGTCCTGGGTTCGATCGCCAACTATTTGGCGCAGTCGGGCTGGCGGTCCGGTCAGACCTGGGGGCAGGCGGTGACGATACCGGCCGGCATGGGTGCTCTGGGGCGCGACACCAGACGGCCATTGTCGGAGTGGGGGCAGGCAGGTGTACGGCCGATCGCCGGACGCTGGGCCGCCAGCGCCGAGACGGCGACGGCACTTGTGGCCCCGGATGGGGCGGGCGGCGAGACATTCGCGGTGTTCGGCAACTTCACCGCCATCCGGCGATACAACCCGTCCGACTTCTACGCCATCGCTGTCGGCTTGATTGGCGATCAGGTGGTGGTGTGACGACAAGGCGCACGCCCAATCAATGGGCACAGGCGCTTATGGTTTTGTGTCATGGCCGCGCCTGGGCCGGCTGCCCGCGCGATCGCCCCCGGCCGGGTTGGGCCATCGGGGGGATGATCGCGCTCGTCCTGTTGACGTTCGGCTGCACGCCTCCGCTGAAGCCCGACCCCCACTACGTCCTCGGCAAGCCATACCAGGTCGGAAACATCTGGTACTACCCGAAGGAAGCCTTCGACCTCGACGAAACCGGTCTTGCCGCGGTCATCAGAGGCGACTCCGCGCGACTGACCGCTGATGGTGAGGTGTTCGATCAGACTGCGCTCGCCGCTGCCCACCCGACCATTCAGCTTCCCGCCATCGCCCACCTGACCAACCTGGAGAACGGCCGCGAGGTCACCATCCGCCTGAACGACCGGGGCTCCGGCGATCCGCACCGCCTGGTCGAGATCACCAGGCGTACCGCGCTGCTGCTGGCCATGCCAGCCGACGGAGTCGCCCGGGTGCGGCTGCAAGTTTTACCGAACGAGAGCCACGCCGCGGCCGATGCGCTGCCCGGCGCACCATCCCTGGCGCTGACGGCCGCTCCGCGTGGCGGGGTGGAAGTCGCGGAACTGCCGCCACCCCCTGGCGTCCGTCAGGGCAATGGACGGGCCCTGCCGGTGGTCCCCGCAACCGGCTCGTCGGAGGCCCCGGCCGCGGTGCCGCCGCTGCGCCTGCCCGAAGCGATCACCCAGATGATGCCCCAGCCCGGCCGGTTGATGGTGCAACTCGATACGTTCGAGGAGTATGAATACGCTGCCGTCCAACGCGCCAGGATGGGCGCAGCCGGCGCACGAATCGTTTCCATCGTTGGCGGCCGGAGAACTCGGTTCCGGGTCGAGGTCGGTCCTTTGCCCGATGTCGCCCATGCCGATGCCATCCTGGACCAGGCACTGGCATCCGGCATACCGGATGCTCGGATTGTGGTGGATTAGGGAGGAACCTTAGGAGATGCTGACCCGTCGTCTTGGCCTGCTGGCATCCGCCTTGTTTTTCGGGGCAGGGTCAGCCTTCGCGCAACAGAAACGTTCCGGCGGTCGGGCCGGGACAGGCGGGCACAAAGGCAAGGATGCCGAGGCGCCCACCGGCAGCCCGGCCGGCACACCGCTCGGGCCAATCGATACCGCGGCACGATGGGCATTCATCGAGGACTACGACACCGGCGCCAGCCTGTTGGAAAAACAGGCCGATGACGAAATGCCGCCGTCCTCGATGACCAAGCTGATGACGTTGTACCTCGTCTATGACCAGCTCAAGCAGGGCCGCCTGAAGCTGGAGGACGAACTTCCGGTGACCGAAAAAGCCTGGCGGATGCAGGGTTCCAAGATGTTCGTGCAGATCGGCAGCACGGTGAAGGTGGAGGATCTGGTCCGCGGCGTGGTCGTCCAGTCCGGCAACGACGCCGCCATCGTGCTGGCGGAAGCGATCGGTGGGTCGGAAGAGCAATTCGCCGAAAAAATGAATGCGAAAGCCAAAGAACTGGGTCTGACCCATTCGTTCTTCAAGAACTGCACCGGTTGGCCAGACCCCGAACAGCACATGAGCTGCCGCGATATCGCCACGTTGGCCGGTCGTATCATCCGCGACTTCCCGGACTATTATCATTACGACGCGGAGAAGACGTTCCGCTACAACGGCATCGAGCAGGGCAACCGCAACCCGATGGTACAGAAAGGCACGGCGGACGGCCTGAAGACCGGCCATACCGAAGCCGGCGGCTACGGTCTCGTTGCAAGCTCCAAGCGTAACGGCCGCCGCGTCATCCTGGTGCTGAATGGCATGTCCTCGATGCACGAACGCGCCGAAGAATCCGAGCGGCTGATGGACTGGGGATTCTTCAATTTCGAGGACGTCACGCTGTTCAGCGCCGGCGACGTCATCGAAAACGTTCCCGTCTGGCTCGGAACATCGCACGCCGTGCCGCTGGTAGCCGGTCGCGATGTGATCGTAACGATGCCGCGCAACTGGCGCCAGAAGGCCTCAATCAAGCTTAGTTATGAGCAGCCGCTGACCGCCCCCGTTGCCAAAGGCGATACGCTGGGCAAGCTGACGGTGACCGGTGACGGGGTTCCCAACCTGGAGCTGCCGCTGATGGCGGCGGCGGACGTGCCTCGGTTGAATCTGCCGGGTCGCGCGATCGCGGTGCTGTCGAAATATGTGACCGGCACCTGACCGGCCCATGGCGCCAGGTCGTTTCATTACGCTGGAGGGCGGCGAGGGCGCCGGCAAGACGACCCAGTCCGCTTTGCTGTCGGAGGCACTTGCGGCCAGAGGTGTGGCAGTGCTGCGCACGCGGGAACCGGGTGGGTCGCCGGGTGCCGAACTGCTGCGTGGCATCCTGTTGGGTGGTTCCGTGGACTGGGCGCCGCGGGCGGAGACGCTGCTGCATTTCGCCGCTCGGGCGGAGCATGTGGCGAAGACGATCCAGCCGGCAATCCAGGCTGGGACATGGGTGGTCTGCGACCGCTTCTTCGATTCCACTCTGGCGTATCAGGGGTACGGACAAGGTGCGGACAGAGACTTCATCGCCTCGCTGATCGGCCTGCTGGGAATCGCGCCGGACCTGACGATCGTGCTCGATGTCGCCGACGCCGTTGCAACCGAGCGCAGGCGACAGCGCGGCGGCGAGGTGGATCGTTATGAGCGGCTGGATGCAGCGTTCCACGCCCGCGTGCGGCAGGGATTTCGCGATATCGCCGCGGCGGATCCGAGGCGTTGCGTGTTGCTGGATGCCTCGGGGGATATTCAGGCCGTCCATACCGCCGTCATGACCGCGGTAGGGACATTATAGGTGGTCTGTGGAGATCGGAGCTCGTGTCAACCGTTGGGGTTGGACATCTTTTGATGTGAAGCACTTGCTCCGGCACAGGACCACCTCCAAACTTTAGGCCCACGAAGCGAGGAAACGATATGGACGGACGTGAACGCGCGGAATCCAGGCCGCAAGCCGCTGTTCTCGGGGAAGTGCCGCTGTCAGGCGAAACTGGCGTTCCGCTACCGGTCTCCGTCGGAGCAAAATTGCCGCTGGGTCCGCTGCCCGGCTCCCGCTATCCCGATCCGCACATCGAAGCCCTCGACAAGCGGTTCAAGGGAAGCCCCGGCACCGGTGCCGTTGAACGGGTTGCAACCGGCTTTCGATGGGCCGAAGGGCCGGCCTATTTCCGCGCCGGCCGCTACCTGATCTTCAGCGACATTCCGAACAATCGGCAGATGCGGCTGCTGGAAGACGACAACCACCTCAGCGTGTTTCGTTCTCCATCCTACAACTCGAACGGCAACACGGTTGACCGTCAGGGCCGGCTGATCACGTGCCAGCACAGTACACGGCGGGTGGTGCGCACGGAATTGGATGGCCGGATCACGATCCTCGCCGATCGTTACGACGGCAAGAGGCTCAATTCGCCGAACGACGTGGTCGTCGCCTCCGACGATTCGATCTGGTTCTCCGATCCGTCCTATGGCATCGGCGGCAATTATGAGGGCTTGCAGGCGGAACAGGAGCAGAGGACGAACAACGTCTATCGTGTCGATGCGCATAGCGGTGAAGTAACGATGGTGATCGACGACTTCACCCAACCGAACGGTCTGGCGTTCTCGCCGGACGAAACGAAGCTCTATATCGTCGACAGTGGCCTCACGCATGGCGGATCGGCGCACATCCGGGTCTTCGATGTGGATGTCGGAGGCGGCAAGCTTACCAACGGCAAGGTGTTCGCGGACGGATTCGCACCGGGGTTTACCGACGGGCTGCGCCTCGATGTCGAGGGCAATGTCTGGACCAGCATGGGCTGGGCCGATCCAAACGAAGACGGCGTGCGCTGCTACGCGCCGAACGGCGACCTGATCGGCAAGATCCATCTGCCGGAAACCTGCGCCAACCTGACGTTCGGTGGGCTGTTGCGAAATCGTCTGTATATGTGTGCGAGCACGTCGGTCTATGCCTTGTACGTCAATACGCAAGGCGCGGCGGTCCCATAGACGCTGCCCGAAACGGCGGCTTAGGACGCCGTGTCAACGAGTCGGAACCACTTTCCCCCCGAGCCGCTGTCGCCAGCGGGGGTCAGACCCCTTATGGTTCGAGAACAACGCGTTTTCGACATGAGGTTTCCGTAATGACGACTCCCCTGGCGGGTATCACGGTCCTGGATTTCGGCCAGATCTTTCAAGGGCCATACGCCACCATGCTGATGGCAAAGGCCGGGGCGGACGTCATCAAGATCGAACCGCCGGGCGGGGAGCCGTTGCGCCGGCGGGTGATGGCAACCGGTGGCGATACAACGCTGCCGATGGCGATGCTGAACGCCAACAAGCGCGCGGTGACGCTGAACCTGAAGTCCGATGCCGGGAAGCGTTTGTTGATGCAAATGGTCATGAAGGCCGACGTTCTGCTGGAAAACTTTTCGCCCGGTACGCTGGATGGGCTCGGCGTCGGCTACGACGTGCTGAAAGACGTGAACGGGAGGCTGGTCTACGCCACTGGGACTGGCTTCGGCATCAGCGGACCGGATCGCGACAACCTGGCGATGGATTTCACCATTCAGGCAGCCTCGGGCATCATGAGCGTCACCGGCGATCCGGACGGACCGCCGATGAAGGCTGGTCCGACGCTGGTCGATTTCATGGGAGGTATTCATCTTTACGCGGCAGTGGTGACGGCGCTGCTGCAGCGTATGACGACC
>JAQGHW010000884.1 GCA_028291505.1 Rhodopila sp.
TGGGTCTGAGGGGATGGGTCTGGCGCCGGACGCCGCGACCCTCTAGAGTTTTTGGCCATGGCCGCGAGGGAATGATGGCAGACTCCACAACCCGGCTCCCGACTCCATCCATACCCACGAATGCACTCGACCACGTTGTCGTGCGGCTGCGGCTGATCGGCCAGATGGAAGCCTGGACGGTGCGCAGTGAAAGCGTGCTGCCGGCCGGGCGCAAAACCCGAGCGCTGCTGGCTAGTATTGCGATGGCTGCGCCGCGGCCGGTGTTGCGCGGGCGGCTCGCCGAACAGCTTTGGAGCCGACGTCCCGAAGAGCAGGCTCGGGCGTCGCTGCGGCAGGAAATCCACCGGCTGCTGGACGCGCTGTCGCCGGCGGAGACCGAAGTTCTGATTATCACCCGCGATCACCTGACCTTGCGGCCGGGCGCGGTGTGGATCGATGTCGAGGAGGTGATGCGGGCGACGACCGCGAACCCGGCCTCACTGGCGCTGCTCGACGGGGACCTGCTGGAGGATCTGGACGGGGTCGATCCGAACTTCGACGCCTGGCTGAACACCGAACGCGAAAGACTGCGGGACCGGGCGCGCGGCATCGCCGAGGCGATGCTGAGGGACGACCTGGAACCGGACGCGTCGATCGCGGCGGCGCAGCGGCTGCTGACGATCGATCGCTCCCACGAAGGGGCCTGGCGGGCATTGATGAAGGCGCATGCGGCACGGGGCGAACGCGGGCTGGCGGTGCAGGCGTATGACCGTTGCCGGGCGGTGCTGGCGGATATGCTGGATGCGGCGCCCTCGGTCGAGACGCAGAAGTTGTTGAACGAGGTCCGCGGGCCGTCGCATAGCCGGCTACCGTTGCGGCCGCCGCAGCCGACGGAATCCGCGGCTCCTCCGCCGGCGGTGCCGCAATCGACGGTGGCGGCGGAGCCGGCTGCCGCGGAGGCCGATGTCGTGCCGGCGTCCCGCAAGCGCGATCCCGCAGTGTCTCGCGGCGGTGCGCATATCGGCGTGATGCCGTTCCGCCTGGTCGGTATCCCGGACGAAGACGCGCATCTGGCACCAGGGTTGGCGGATGAAATCACCAACGCGCTGTCGCGGTTCCGTTGGCTGTTCGTCGTGTCCTCCAACTCACTGGGCCGTTTCGCTGCTGAACAGCGGGATGAGGCGGCGATAAGACGGGAATTCGGGCTGGACTTCCTGCTTGACGGTTCGGTGCAGCGGGCGGGCAACAAGATCCGCATCAGCCTGCGGCTTCTGGACCTGCGGGCGAACAACCAGATCGTCTGGGCGCGCCGGTTCGACCGGGAAACCAACGATCTGCTGTCGCTGCAGGATGAGATCGCCGCCGAGGTGGTGGCGCAGATCGATCCGGAAATCCTGCTGATCGAGGCCAAGCGAAGCACGAGCCGACCCCCGGTCGATGCCACGGCGTATGACCTGATGCTGCGCTCGATACCGCTGATGGGGCGGATGGAGCACGATTCCTTCGTGCAGGCGGGGCAGCATCTGACCGACGCGATCGCGCTCGAACCCGACTATGCGGCGCCCTATGCGTGGTATGCCTACTGGCACATCTTTCTGGTTGGGCAGGACTGGGCCGACCATCCCAAGGCGATGATGGAGAAGGCCGGGGAGTTAGCTGAACGGGCGATCGTGCTCGATCCGTTCGATGCCCGCGGTTTGTCGATCAGCGGCCATGTCCGGGCGTTCCTGCACCGGCGTCTGCGTGAGGCGATGGTGCTGCATGAACGGGCGTTGTCGCTTAATCCGAACCTGGCGATGGCTTGGGCGCTGTCGTCCATGACGCATGCCTATTCGGGTGACCCGGAAGAGGCGGAGCGGCGTTTGAAGCGGTACAAGAAGCTGTCGCCGCTGGACCCGCACGCCTTCATCTTCGATGGGTTTTTCGGGGTGATTCACCTGATGAAGCGGGATTATGAAAGCGCGGTTGAGGTGGGACGTAACATCAGCCAGCTCAATCCGTCGTTTTCGGCCACCTATAAGCCGTATCTCTCGGCGCTCGGGCATCTGCGGCGTGATCAGGAGGCGGCGACGATCCGGCGGCGGTTGCTGTCGCTTGAGCCGGATTTCACCGTGGAGCGGTTCATGGAGACCAACCCGATTGAGCGCGAGAGCGACAAGATGCACTATGCCGAGGGCTTGCGGCTGGCCGGAATTCGCGAACGTGATCCGCCGGCGGCTAATGCGCCCATCGTGCTGCGGCCGGGGTTGGGTTAGGGCGGCCTCTGCCCCCCGCCTTCGCATGGGCACCCGCAAAGGGGCCGGCGGCCCCTTTGATCCCAATAATTTTTAGCGGCTGGCGGAAACGGCTACGGGGGCGCCTACGGCGGCGGCGATCTGGCGGGCCAGAACCTGGCTGACGCACAGGTAACCCAGGTCGTTGTGGTGCAGACCATCAGTGGCGGTGAACAGGCCTGGCTTGGAACCCTCATCCGACCACGCATCCATCAGGTGGCTGCGGGAGAACAGGTTGACGCCGGTTTCCTTTGCTACGTGGGCCAGTGACTCTTCCAGGATGATATTTTCTACCGCGGCCAGGACCTTGGGCGAGCGTTGGTTGTCCATCAGAATCACGTCGATCCCGGCTTTGACCAGGTGGTTCACGCCTTCTTCCACCATACGGTGAAAGTCGGTCGGGTCGGCGTGGCGCATGGCGCCGTTGGCGCCGACCTGCCAGATGACGAGCTGCGGATGCAGGGCGATGGCGTCGGAGTCGAGGCGGGCCAGTTCCTCGGGTGCATCCTGGCCGCCGATGCCGCGATTGATAACGGCGAAATGCGCGTTGGGGAATGCCTTGTTGAGCGCGGACTGCAGAATCGCGGGATAGGTGTGGGCGCTGTCAGACGCCATCGCGCCCGCGGTGGAGGAGGAACCGAGGGCAACGATCAGGCCCTGGGTCCGGTCGGCGATGGCGGCTTTGAGGTTCGGCAGGTGCAGCGGAGCCATCGGCGGGTCGGCGGGACAGATGGTCCCCGCACGGCTGGCAGCGGGACCGAGCAAGGCGGCCACACAGCAGACGATGTTGAAAAGACGGCTTCGGTCACGCTTCATCCAGCCACTCATCACCCGACGGTTTGTCATCCCAGGTTGATGAGGGAAAGTTTATCGTGTGTCCAGCGCAGGATCAGATTCCCGCGGCCTTGTCATCTGTTGCAGCCTCGGCATTGCGCCGCTTGCGGGCGGCGGCGGCGTATTGGCCGCGGGGGCGCACGACCTGGGAATTCGGGCGGACGACGGTGTCATAGTAGTCGTCCCAGTCCTCGGGGCTGAACTGGGCCAGTTCGGGTATGATTTCATAGTTGTTGAGGGTTGCATCCTCGTAGACATGGCGCGGGATCGGCTGCACCTGCAGCAGCGGGTAGTCCGGCTTGAAATCGATTGGCACGTTTGTCTTGGTCAGCCGCAGATTGGTGATCATCGGGCCGAACCAGCGGTCGGTTTCGACGATGCCCTCAAAGGCGTCCCAGCCGCCGGTGCGCGGCAGGTTGGCGGGGGCGCGAACCAACAGGCTCCATCCGGGGGCGGTGCGGATGACGAGGCCGGTCCAGATCTGGATCAGTCCGGGTTCCTGCAGGGCACTGAGGAAGGGGGGCGAGAACTCTTTGATTTCGTCGGGCGCGAGGGCGTCGAAGTGGTCGCGAAAGCCCGGGAACTGGGCGGATTTCAGGGGTAGCCAGTCGCCCGAGCCCTCAAACGTCCACATGATGTCGTGGCCATCCCATTGGACGGAGAAGCCGATCGGCGGGAACAGGTAGTAGCCGAACGCGGCGGCCGAGGTTGCGGCCTCACAGTAGCGGAAGGCCCGTGTCGGGAGCGATCCGGCCGCTGAGCGGTCGGCGCGTTGCGGCATGCGGGCGGATGGGATGAGCCGGTGGAAGGTGACGAGCTTCGGCTTGTCGGCGGACTTGCCGGCGGCGGCCTGGGATGGGCTCAGAGTCTTCACGACGACGGAATCCTTGTGGGGGGAGGCAGAAATAGAAGCGGACCGGAGCGACTTGCCCGGTCGAGCGTTCTATCGGTGGCTGCGGGGTTTGTCGCTGTGGCGCGACGGCCGGGTCAGCGGCGGGTGGCGAGGGTCGGGGCGTAGCCGCCGAGACGGACCTTGGAGGCGTCGGTTGTTGCCAGGGTCGGGGCGTAGCCGCCGAGGCGGACCTTGGAGGCGTCGGTTGTTGCCAGGGTCGGGGCGTAACCGCCGAGACGGACCTTGGAGGCGTCGGTCGTTGCCAGGGTCGGGGCGTAACCGCCGAGACGGACCTTGGAGGCATCGGTGGTTGCCAGGGTCGGAGCGTAGCCGCCGAGACGGACCTTGGAGGCATCGGTGGTGCTCAGGGTCGGAGCGTAGCCGCCGAGGCGGACCTTGGAGGCGTCGGTTGTCGCCAGGGTCGGGGCGTAGCCGCCGAGGCGGACCTTGGAGGCGTCGGTCGTTGCCAGCGTCGGAGCGTAGCCGCCCAACCGGACCTTGGAAGCGTCGGTGGTGGAGATCGGGGCGGAGACGTTCGTGAAGGTTGACATTAGCGTGACCTTTCTGTGAGTGCGTTCCAAGTGTGCGAACCGCTCAGGAAACCGTTTGCGATCCGTTGATGGAGACATATTCACAGATTGAGAATTTATTATCGTTTTTTTGACGTTATCTTAACGTCAAATCGTCGGTGCACGGTCTAGAACAGTCAAATAAATTTAGGCGAGTATTTTCAGTGAACTCGCAGATATAGTGATTTGACTGTTTAAATACTTGGGATTGAGATCGTGGGACGGGTGGAGCCTAATTTTTGGGATGGGATTGCTGTGGGTGTTGCCCAAACTGCCACGCAAAAAGAAACTCGGCCGCTTAGAGGCGACCGAGTCTCATTATCAACGAACGTGAATGCGTTAATTCAGGCTGCGGTGCCGCCAATCGTCAAACCAGAAAGTTTTAGCGTCGGTTGGCCGACTCCCACCGGGACCCCCTGTCCACTCTTTCCACAGGTACCGATGCCGGGGTCGAGCGCCATGTCATTGCCGATCATCTGCACCTTGGTCAGCGAATCAGGCCCGTTACCGATCAACGTTGCCCCTTTGACGGGGGCCGTGACCTTGCCGTCCTCGATCATGTAGGCCTCGCTGGCCGAGAAAACGAATTTCCCGGACGTGATATCCACCTGCCCGCCGCCGAAATTAACGGCGTAGAGGCCGCGTTTGACGGAGGCGATCATCTCCTCGGGTGTGTGCGACCCACCGAGCATCACGGTGTTGGTCATGCGGGGCATCGGGGCGTGGGCGTGGGACTGCCTCCGGCCGTTCCCCGTCGCGCGCATCCCCATCAGACGGGCGTTCAGCCTGTCCTGCAGGTAGCCGACGAGGATTCCGTCCTCGATCAGCACTGTGCGGTTGGTCGGCGTGCCCTCATCATCCACCGTTAAACTACCGCGACGGTCCGGCATGGTGCCGTCATCGACGACCGTGACGCCGGGCGAGGCGATCCGCTTGCCCATCAGATCAGCGAACGCCGACGTCTTCTTGCGGTTGAAATCGCCTTCCAGGCCGTGCCCGATCGCCTCATGCAGCAGGATGCCGGGCCATCCGGGGCCAAGCACGACCGGCATTTCGCCGGCCGGCGCCGGACGGCTGTCCAGATTGACGATTGCCTGACGCAAAGCCTCGTCAACGGCACCCCGCCAGGTGCTTTCCTGCGTGACAAAGTCGTAACTAAAGCGCCCGCCGGTGCCGTGACTGCCGGTTTCACGCCGGCCGCCCTGCTCCACGACCAGCGAGACGTTCAACCGGACCAGCGGGCGGAGGTCGGCGACCCGGGTGCCGTCGGGGCGCATGATCTGCACCGCCTGCCATTCGCCGCTGATCGAGGCCATCACCTGCTTGACGCGCGGATCCTTGCCGCGGGCGTAGGTGTCGATCTCACCCAGAAGAGATGTGCGCGCGGAGAAATCCATCAGCCGCAGCGGATTGGCGTCCGAGTAGAGCCGGGAATTGGTGGATCGGGGCGGTTCGGCCGCGGTTCCCGAATGACCCGCGGAAATTGCTGAGACGGTGGCGGCGGCTCGACGGAGCGCTTCCTCGGAGATTTCGCCGGAGTGGGCGTAGCCGGTCGCCTCGCCGGAGACGGCGCGCAGACCGAAGCCCATGCCTGAATCGAAGTTCGCCGCGCGGATGTGGCCGTCGTCGAGGCTGATGGACTCGCTTTCGCGGTATTCGAGGAAAAGTTCGCCGTCATCGCTGCCGCGCAGGGCCTGATCGACGATTTGGGCGGCGGCGGTCTGATCGAGCGCGGCGTCCGCACGCTCGAAAAACAGCTTGTCGGTGGCGGCGATAGCGCTCATGGGGCGATCCTTTGAGGTTTGCTAAAACAAAGATGGTATGTCCGGCGGGGTTTGACCACCAGTGCCTGCGACCGGACCATTGTCGGGGCCGGTGAGCTGCTTCGCGCCGTTGTCGCGCTTTCCTTGGCTGGGGGGCGAAGGTTGGAAGTGGCGACTTGAACGCGCTCTGGCTGTTTGTACTAGAGATAGATGAAGCTTGGTCGATCGCGCTCTCACCG
The DNA here is from genome assembly GCA_028291505.1 of Rhodopila sp. Classification (GTDB taxonomy): domain Bacteria; phylum Pseudomonadota; class Alphaproteobacteria; order Acetobacterales; family Acetobacteraceae; genus Rhodopila. The sequence goes on from JAQGHW010000884.1 coordinate 6,550, forward strand.
TGACACACTCTGGCGGGTTGCGAACTGGGCGAAGGACTTGGTCAGCACGTCGTAGATGGCCCGCTTGAATGGCACGGCGAGTGAGGGCAACTCCGCGAGGGGCACCCAGCGCCAGGCGTCGAATTCGGGATGAGGGTCGAGGTCCAGGCGGATATCGGTGTCTTCGCCGGTGAAGCGCATGGCGAACCAGCGCTGACGCTGGCCACGATAGCGGCCGCGCCAGGCGATGCCCAGCAGGTTGGGCGGCAGTTCGTAGGTCAACCAGTCGGGGTGCTCGCCAATCACCTCGGCCTTGCGGGTGCCGATTTCTTCCTCCAGCTCCCGCAGGACGGCGGTCCCGGGGTCCTCGCCCTCATCGATGCCACCCTGCGGCAACTGCCAGCCCCCGGCGGGGCCCTCGGCGTTCGGCATGTCGGCGCGCCTGGCGACGAAGACCAGGCCGTCGGGGTTGAACAGGACGGCGCCGACGTTGGGCCGGTATGGCAGATCGCTCATTTCTCGGCTTCCCCTTTGGCGGGCGGCAATGCCAGGGCGCTGACCGGGGCGAGCGCCAAACCCTTCGCCGTCAATGTGTTGGTCCAGGCTGCCACGCGAGACAGCGTCACCGGCCGTGGCAGCCAGACGATCCCCAGCGCGGAACCCTTGTCCAGCGCGGCGCGGGACAACTGGTCCAGGCGTTGGTCCAGAACGGTCGCGTCCGCGGGATCGTCGTCGATCACCACGTCCGCCGATCGGCTCCAGGCATACGGGAGCGCGGGCTGGTTGGTCCTCGCGTCGACGAACAGCAGGCCGCGATGCGCGACCTCCTGCAGGACGGCCCCGAACTGATCCGACACCGCGACCAGCCGTTCACCGTGCAGCTGACCGAAGGCGCTGGTGACCCCGACATAACCAGTGAGGCGCGACAGCACCCAACGCAGGCGGTTCAGATCCTCGGCCGGCGGCAGCGACGTCATCAGCGCGTGGCGGTCGTCCGGGTCGTTCATCGGGTATCCCTGGGGCTCCATCGGGATCGACAGAAGGTACTCGTGCTCGGTCATCCGGGCGAGTTCGAGCAGGTGGCCGATATTGGCGGCATAGGGTGAAAACGCGAGGGTCACGCCGCCCGGCAGGTTTTTGATCGCGGCCAGGCTGTCGGCGTCACTCATGCCCAGGCCGGCGACCAGCATGCCGACGCGGGGACGCAGGCTGGATGGATCGAATCCCGCCGCGTACGCCGCCATGGGCGTTCTGTCGTCGACGGCGATCCGCGGCAGCTTGAGATTGGCCTCACCCGAATATGGCTCGAGCAGCGCGGGATCCGGGTCGGCGATGGGTCCGGGCAGGTCGCGGCCGGGCCGCGCCGGACGTGGCACCGATCGAGCGGCTGCCGATCCGGCGGCTGCCGATCGGGCGGCGTCGGACGCGGTGGTGCTCGGCGGTCCGTGGGCGGGTGGAAGCGGAGCGGCAGGGGCCGCCGCGGTCATGGCGGGTCGCGGGGCGGGCCCCAATGTCTGGAGCACGGCGGCGCCGATCCCCAGCGTCAGGAGCACCCCGATCCAGAAGCGCCCCAATCCTCGCCAACCCGCCAGGAAGCCGCCGAACTGCCGCATTCCTGGGAATTGGGCAGCCACTGCCGTAAGGTTCAGTTCGCCGAGGCGCTTTTTTGCGCGGCCATCGCCTGGACGAGTGTCACGGCTTGCTGCAACTGGAAGTCGGTTTCGTCAGGCTTCGCCGCGTCGAATTTCGGAAAATTCTCCGGCGGCTTTTCGGGGATCTGTTTGGCGATCGGCGGCAGATCGTTACGCGGCGGCAGGGCCTGCGAACCGGTGCCGCCCTGATTGGTGAGGATCTTGTTATAGTCGGCCTCATGCTCGCCGCCGAAGGTCGGGCGTTCGGTCGCGGTTTCCTGCACCGGTACGTCCGGCGTGATACCGAGTCCCTGGATCGACCGGCCGGATGGTGTGTAGTAGCGGGCCGTGGTCAGCCGCATCGCGCCGTTGCCCGGGAGTGGAATGACCGTCTGCACCGATCCCTTGCCGAAACTGGGGGTGCCCAGCAGGATCGCGCGACGATGGTCCTGCAGCGCGCCGGAGACGATTTCCGACGCCGAGGCGGACCCGCCATTGATCAGCACGACGAGCGGGACGCCCTGCAGGATGTCGTCGCCCTTGGCATCCCAGCGCTGGCTGTCTTCGGGGTGACGGGCGCGGGTCGACACGATCTCCCCCTGGTCGATGAAGTCCGAGGACACCGAAACCGCCTGGTCGAGCAGGCCGCCCGGGTTGTTCCGCAGATCCAGGACCAAGCCACGCAGCTTGCCGCCGTTCTGCTGGCGGAGGGCCTTCACCGCCTGCTTGACGCCGGCGTCGGCCTGTTCGGTGAACTGCGACAGCCGGATATAGCCGATGTCGTTCGGCTCCATCCGGGACTTCACCACCTGGATGTGGATGGTTTCGCGGATCAGCGACACCTCGATCGGCTTGTCGATGTTCTGGCGCTTGATCGTCAAACTGATCTTGGAGTTCGGCGGGCCGCGCATCCTGTCCACGGCATCGTTCAGCGTCATGCCGATCAGCGCCTTGCCGTCCAGGGCGGTGATGATGTCGCCGGGCTTGATGCCGGCGCGGGCGGCGGGGGTGTCGTCGATCGGGGAGACGACCTTGATGATGCCCTTGTCTTCGTTGACCTCGATCCCGAGGCCGCCGAATTCGCCCTTGGTCTGGATCTGCATGTCCTTGAAGGCTTTCGCATTCATGTAGGAGCTGTGCGGATCGAGTCCGGTGAGCATGCCGTTGATGGCGTTCTCGATCAGGTCCTTGTCGTCCACGGGATCGACGTATTCGGCGCGGACGCGCTGCATCACGTCGCCGAAGACCTTCAGCATCTGGTACATATCCGTACGGCTGCTGTCCTGGGCGAATGCGCTGCCGAGGGATCCGAGGCTGGGACCGAGGGCGGCGCCGGCCACGAAGGCGGTTCCGACCAACAAACCGTAGCGCCAATGCCGAGCGCGGAAATTCATGCTTTCTTTCCCTTCGGCGCCCGCGGGACTGCTCCGGGGCGCATGATCAGCCCTTATACAACGAAAAGGCCGGTCGAATGCGAGCAAACTGAATCACCTTGTTGTCGCGCGACGGGCCGGGCGGCGTCCAGTGTTGATTTCGTAAGGTGGTGCGGGCGGAGGTTCGTGCGGGCGCGTTATCTTCCGCAAGCGAGTAAGCAGGCCTAGAGCATTTTTGGGCTGACTGGACACAGTCAGCATGCTCTAGGTCATTGTTTTCACGAGCAACTTTGTCAGCCGGACTGTTCCAGTCAGGCTGATGTTGCTCTAACACAGAGGGCACGAAGAACCACGAGGTCGCGGAGAAAGGCAGCAAGGCGCTTCGCGCGATCCGATGTTGGGCATTGGGTCACAGGATGCCCGGGCCCGGCGCAAATGTGTGCATGCGGTTCGTCGCTTAACTGTTGGAGCGCAGCCAGGGGGCCGGGTTCACCGGGGTGCCGTCGCGCCGCAGTTCTACGTAGAGCGCCGGACGACGGGCTTGCGATCCGGGCTCCCAGGTGGGCATCACCCCTACTGGCTCGCCGGCGACGAGGCTTTGGCCCAGTTTTACATCGAGCCGGTCGAAGCCTGACAGCACCACGTGGTAGCCGCCGCCGCAATCGACGATAAGCAGCAGCCCGTAACTGCGGAAACTCTCGGCGAAGACCACCCGGCCGCCGCAGGGGGAGATCACGTGCGCGCCCGGGGGAGCGTGATAGGATACGCCAGTCGCGGGGCCGGCATCGGTCTGCTCGCCCCAGCCCTTTACGACGATGCCGATAACCGGCGGCTGCAACTGGCCGTGCGGCGCGGTGTCCGAGGCAATCGCCCCCGCACCGGTGGGGTGAGCGGCCACGGCTTCCCGGTCTCGTGCGGCCTGGGCGTCGGCGGTGTGTTTCTGCCGGTCTGCGCGGGCGGCGTCCTGCCTTGCCTTGGCCTCATCCGAACGGCGCTGTGCCTCGAGCGCCGCCAGGGCGGCACGGACGGTGTCCATGCGCGTGGCGGCGGCGGCGGCCTGGCCGGCTGCGTCCTTGGCTCGGGCTTCGGCGGCTGCCTGTTCGGCATGTGCCGCGGCAATCTGCTGATCCAGGGCGTCCGCCTGTTGCTTCTGTGCGGCTTCGGCGTCGGTGAGGCGGGGGGCTTCCTGCCGCAGCGCATCGACGGCGGCGTCCAGTTCCGCCTGATCTCGGCGCAGGGCCTCGGCTTCGATTTCCATTTGTCGCGACAGGGCCTGCAGGACCAGCACGCCGCGCAAGGCCGCGTCGGGGGAGCCCGGGACCGCCAACAGCGTCTCGGCGGGGTAGAGCGCGAGGCGTTCGATCACGGGGAGGAGCGGCTGCATCGCCTTGGCGCGGGCCTGGACCCGTTGTTCCGCGTCGCGCCGACGCTGGGCCAAGGCGTCGATCCGGGCGGCGACGGCGGCGGTGGCGGTTTCAGCCTGCCGCAGTTTGGCTGCCGCCTCGGCCCGCTCAAACGCCAACTGGCGAACCCGAACGGCGGTCTGCGCGGCTCGGTCGAGGGCGTCCTTGCGCGCGGCGAGTTGTTCGCTGGTCTGCCGTTCGGCGTCGCGCAGGTCCCGGCGCGCATCGTCCTCACGGGGGGCGGCGGCGAGGACAGCGGCTGGCGGGAAGGCGATTAGCAGTATGGCCAGAAGCAGTGTGGCCAGGGTGGGTAACAGGTGCGACAGGCCCTGTTCGTGGGAGCGATTCGCGGTGGTGGCCGACAGAGCCCGAGCCCGAGGCGATCGCGCGCGGGCGGGTCCGGTTCCGGACCATGGTTGCTGGGGGTCGCACCGGTCGAGGTGTCCGATCACGCTTCTAATGCCAGTCGCCAAACGAATGACGCATCGCCCGCTTCCCCGTCATGGCCCAGCCTGGTCGGTCACCCGTGACTTTCCTTGTTTAAACAAAGACATGGGTTGCCGCCAAGCCTCATTGGCATCAGGACAGGCGGTGGATGGAAGGTCGTCTCGTCATCATATTATTTCTGCCGAGTCGTGGGGCGGAGGAGAAAGTCTGCCTCTCTTACCGGCCTTAGGCGAGACACGCTTCAATGGGCGATCACCATGGGTTCATCCATCAGCAGCATTTCGGGGGCTGGGCCGGTCATGATCAGGCCGCTTGCCAGGACGATATCGAGGCGGAACGGGTGGGTGTTTCCGGCCGGATGCACGCCCTCGAACAACACCTCGCTCGCCATTCCGCTGCACAGGGTGTTGAGCGGATGATAAATGCCGGTGCGATTGAGCACCTCATGCACATCCGGGCGGGGCCGCCAGACAGGTGCGTACTGGATCACGTCGTCGAGCGTCAGGCGTACCCAAAGCACATCGGTGTTGCACAGGCACCATCCGCCGACCGCCACCACGATGCCGTCAGCGGTGTCGTGGGCCAACAACTCGACCGACCAGCGGGGTGCGGCGCCCCCGAGCGCGGCGTCGGGTCCGACCTGGCCGACGGGCGGCGGGGGCCGGTGCGTGTAGATGCGCACGCCCGGGCCGGACGCCTTGGTCAGCCAGAGCAGCATGGACGCCGATGAGTCCTGGCGATTGAGGAGGTTGAAGAATGGTTGTCCAACCGCGGCGGCGAGCGCGCCGAAGGTCTCGGTAAAACTGTCTGGGGCCCCGGCATCCTGGCAGAACCGTTGCGTTGTTTCCGCGCCGGCCGGGTCCGGATCCAACGGGATCATCTCGGCGACGGAAAACCCGACTTCCCGCCCGAGATCCTCCAGCGCGTCGCTGTCGAACAGGTGCTTCATGTCCAGGCCGGCCAGGAAACCCGGGTTGCCTCGATGGACCAGAAGCCGCCGGGTCTCGGCGAGAAGCTCCAGCGCGACGTGCTGCCCCTCGGACCAAATTCCATCGCGAGCGTAGCGCTGGACCAGCGCCTCTGCCATCGCGAGACACATCGCCTCATGATACCGCCGGTTGGGTACCACGAATACGGCGCGGCCGTTGGGCTTCAACACGCGGTGGATTGTTGCCAGGAAGGCGCGAACGTCGCCGATCCCCGGCAGCAACCCGGTTCCGATCACGGTGTCGACCACGGCATCGCGGAGGACATCCTGCGCGCCGCTGAGGGTCGCGTAGGCGACTGGGCGGTCGGCGCCGAAGCCGTTTTCGGCGATACGTGTCCGGCAGGCCTGGAGCATCTCCATTTCGGTATCGAGCACCAGCAGGCCGCGGAACTTCTGGGTGGCCAGGATGGCGTGGGTTGTCTCACCGCGACCACAGCCGAATTCCAGTGCGTCACCCAGCGAGACCGGCCAGCGATCACTGGCCGCGGCCTGGATCCGGGTGAAAAGATCCATCCTGGCGGGGCGATGCCCGGGCGGGTGGCCGCGATAGCGGTCGGTGGCGGCGCCGAGGGGAAGCGAGTCGCCGACGAAATCGGCGATGCCATCGGTGATCGGGATGACCCGTTCGCAGTCACCGCAACGCAATGCATCGGTGGAAACGGCGGCAAGACGGCCCCGGCAGTTGGGGCAATGGAATTGGTCAGTCAATTTCGTGTCACGGCGGGGGTTCATCGTACGGCGTTGATGGCGGGATTATTTGCCGGTGAAGCGAGGCTTGCGCTTTTCCTTGTAGGCACGAATACCCTCCTGAAGGTCATCCGACTGGCGGACCCTGGCGATTGTCTGGCTGACCGCCACCATACGCTCGATCGGGCCGACTGGCATGACTTCATTTACCAGGCGTTTCAGTGCGCTGATCACCAGCGGGGCGGAGTCGAGAAGCTGCGCGGCCATGGCGAGGGCTTCGGTTTCGTGCTGGCCGTTCGGCACGACGCGGTTGACGAAGCCGACGTCGTAGGCGCGCTGGGCGGATACCTTGGTGCCGAGAAGCATGACCTCCATGGCCAGTTTGTGGGGCATGCGGGCGACCAGGGAGCTGATTCCGCCGGCGGTGGTGCCGAGTTTGGCCTCGGGATAATAGAACTGGGTGTCCTCGGTGGAGACCATGAGGTCGCACATCATGACCATGACGATGCCGCCGCCGACCACCCAGCCGGAGGTCGCGGCGATGATCGGCTTGTCGGTATGGAAGCCGACGTTGGGGATGGCGCGCCAGAGTTCCGGCAGATCGTTGACGTCCGCGCCGGAGGAGAAGGCTCGGTTGCCGGTCGCGCTGAGGATGGCGACACGTTTGTCCGGATCGGCGTCGAAGGACTTGAACGCCTGCTGCATTTCGACGGCGACGGCCTGGCCGATGGCGTTCAGGCGCTCTGGACGGTTGATGCGGATGATGGAGATCGCGCCGCGATCTTCGACGGTGACGGCTGGCATGGTGGCGGTTCCCGGGATTTTGGTCTTGGTGGGGTTATGATAGGGGATGCGGGCGGCGAAGGGCAGTGGCGATCAACAATGCTCGATATCGTTGACATAGCGACAGGATCGAGACGAGGTTGGTCGCGTCCATAGCAAGGGAGCGGTACCGATGCGCTATGTCTTCGCGTTCCTGATTCTTTTGGTTGGTGGGCCGGCGTGGGGCTACGAGGGGCTGGTGCTGCCGAGCGTCGATTTCTCGGCGACGGCGGTGCATGAGTCGGGTGCCTCGGCGACCCGGGAGACGATCCACTACGCGGATGGGAAACTGCGCATCGACCGCGGCAATGGGTTCAGCTCGACGATCCTGGACCTGACGACGCAGACTCAATGCCTGCTGATGGTGAACCATACCTACCTTGTTCTGCCGATGGATGATGAATTGTTCCGGCGGTTTGTGGCGCGCACCGTGGAGATGAGCGGGGCCAAGGCGGTGGGGACCGAACGAGTCGAAGGCCTGGAGACCACGAAATATGCGTTTGGCGATGATGGGGCGTTGGAGGCCGCGGGGTCGTACTGGTTGACCAAGAGCGGTGTGATGGTGCGGCGGGAGTATGAGGACGGGGTGTTCGGCAAGAACGTCCATCACCTGGAATACCTGACGCACATCACGTTTGAGAAACAACCGGCGGGGCTGTTCTCGATTCCGGCGGGATATCGGCGGGCGAAGTGAGTGGACGGTGAGGTGACGAGGTCGTCCAGGGCGCTGATTGGGACGGGTACGGAGATGGGCGTTTGGTCTTCAGCAAGCAAGCAAAGCAAGCAGGCGTCATCACGGAGGACACGAAGAACCACGAAGTTTCACGAAGCAGGCAAAATGGCGCTTCGCGCGACGTGATCTTGGGCTAGGTGCCCCGTAAAACAGGGGTCAAAGGGCATCGTTGGGTGGAGGTGTCTTCTCGCGGAAGCGACACGCCGGGCCAGGGCGGGGTGTTACATCGTGGCACCGAGCACCCAGGGGGCGAATTCGGCGGCGCCGAAGTCGAACAGTTCGCTTTTGGTGCGCTCGCCGGAGGCTACGCGCAGGATCAGTTCGAAGATCCGCTGGCCGGCCTGCTGCACGGTTTCGTCGCCGTCGAGGACCGTGCCGCAGTTTACGTCCATATCGTCCTCGATATGTTTGAACATCGGCGTGTTGGTGGCTAGCTTGATCGACGGGGCGGGTTTGCAGCCGAAGACGCTGCCTCGGCCGGTGGTGAAGCATACCAGGTTGGCGCCGCCGGCGACCTGGCCGGTTGCCGCGACCGGGTCGTAGCCCGGGGTGTCCATGAAGACGAAGCCGCGGGCCTTGACTTCCTCGGCGTAGCGGACGACGTCGACCAGATTGGTGCTGCCGGCCTTGGCCATTGCGCCGAGGGATTTTTCCAGGATCGTGGTCAGCCCGCCGGCCTTGTTGCCGGGGGAGGGATTGGCGTTCATTTCCGCGCCCTCCTGGCGGGTGTAGTCTTCCCACCAACGCATCAGGCCGACCAGCTTCTCGCCGACCTCTTTGGACACCGCCCGACGGGTCAGCAGGTGTTCGGCGCCGTAGGTTTCTGGTGTTTCGGACAGAATGACGGTTCCGCCGTGCCGCACGAGAAGGTCGCTGGCGGCGCCCAGCGCCGGGTTGGCGGATACGCCGGAGTAACCGTCGGAACCACCGCATTGCAGCGCCACGGTCAGTTCGGCCGCGGGCACGGTGACCCGGGCTATGCGGTTTGATTCGGCCAGTATTTCCTTCACGAACGATACGCCGGCGGCGACGGTCTTGCGGCTTCCTCCCATGGTTTGGATATCCATTGCCTTCAAGCGGCCGGCGAGGCGTTGTTCTTCCATCAGGCCGCCGATCTGGTTCACCTCGCAGCCGAGACCGAGCACGATGACGTGGGAAAAGTTGGGGTGGCGGGCGTAACCGGCCAAGGTGCGGCGGAGCACCCGCAGCGGCTCATCCTGGGTCATGCCGCAGCCGGTTTTGTGGGTCAGCGCGACGACGCCGTCGACGTTGGGAAAATCAGCCAGCGGGTCGTCGCCGGTGAAGGGGTTGCGGCGGAACATGTCGGCGACCACGCCGGCGACATGAGCGGAACAGTTCACGCTGGTCAGGATGCCGATGTAGTTGCGGGTTGCCACCTTCCCGTCAGGGCGGCGGATACCCTGGAATGTCGCGGCCGGGTCGAAGAAGTCGGTTGGTCGCGCGTCGGCGCCGTAGGCGTAGTCCTTGGCGAAGTCGCCCATCTCGCAGTTTTGGACGTGCACATGCTGGCCGGGCGCGATGGCGGCGGAGGCGAAACCGATGATCTGGCCGTATCGGCGTATGGCCTCACCCGCGGGGATGGCGCGGATGGCCACCTTGTGTCCGGCCGGAATGCGCTGGGTCGCGAGAACGTTATCGCCAACCGGCGCGCCGGGCAGCAGGGTGGCTCGCGCGATCACGACGCTGTCTTCGGGATGCAGGCGAATGACGGGCGGCGGGGCCATGGCAGGTTTCCTCCGGACTGGATTGCCGCCTTCTTATACCAGCGGCCCAGAGTATCAACTCTTCGTCGAATTTGCGGGCCGCTGGTATTGCAGCGGTTGTCCACGATCCGCAAAGCGTGGCTTGAACTTTCGGTTGAACCCGATGCGGGGGGGCTCGTTGGACTCGGTGCGATCCATGCGGATCGCACATTGAGGCAACAACGGAGAAGACCATGGCACCGCTTCAGAACAGCCAAGCCACGGTAACGCAGGACCTGGTCACCAAAGTCGGCTGGGCGGCCGGCCGGGTGGCGCGTATCCAGCAGGATTACGCAACGCAGGCCGAAGCCGAGACGGCCACCGACGCCCGTGAAGCGCTGGCGAGCAAGGCCCGGGCCGAGGCTGAACGGGTGATCGGCGAGCAGGGGATCTCGGTCGGGGATTATAACGCCGTGCTGACCGCGGCGGAGACGGATGAGGATCTCGAACAGCGACTGCTGGATGCTGCGCGAGAGGTGCTGCAAGGATAGCGGGCGAGGGGCGGGTCGGGGTGGTCCCGGCCCTTGTGTGGGCCGGGGTTGTGATGGTCCCGGCCCTTACGCGGGGCTTAGGGCCACGGCCTCTTCGGTACGGTGGCGGGCTGCGATCACCAGGTAGACCGCGGGCAGAACGAACAGGGTGAACAGCGTGCCGATCGACAGGCCGCTGGCAATGACCAGGCCCATGTTGAAGCGTGACGCCGCCCCCGCACCCGCGGCGGTGATAAGCGGCACCACGCCCAGCACCATGGCGGCGGTCGTCATCAGGATCGGCCGCAGGCGCACACCGGCGGCGTGGATGATCGCATCGTGTTTAGACATGCCGGCGCGCTGGGCTTCGTTGGCGACCTCCACGATCAGGATGCCGTGCTTGCTGATCAGGCCCATCAACGTAACGAGGCCGACCTCTGTGTAGATGTTCAAGGATGCTCCGCCGAGGCCGAGGCTGATGAAAACGAGCGCGCCGGCAATCGACATCGGGATCGATACCAGGATCACCAGCGGATCGCGGAAGCTTTCGAACAACGCGGACAGCGCCAGGAAGATGATGATCAGTGCGAGTCCGAAAGTGCCAACGAAGCCGCTGGATTCCTGCACGAACTGGCGCAGCGGGCCGGCGTAGTCGATCAGCACGTCGCGTCCCAGGGTCCGCGTCGCGATATCCTGCAGCGCCTTCAGAGCGTCGGCCTGGGAAACGCCGGGCGATGGCACGCCGGAGATGGTTGCGGAATTCTGCTGCTGGAAGTGGGTGATCGTCTCCGGCACGGTTTCCTGCCGGACCGCGGCGATGGCCGAGATCGGGATCGGCGTCCCGTTGATTGTTGCAATTTGGTAGCGCATCACCTGGTCTATCGTCAGTCGCGAGCGCTGTTGCACCTGGGATATTACTTTGTAGGAGCGTGAGCCCAGGCTGAAGTAGTTGGTGTAGGCGCCGCCCAGCAAGCCGCCCAGCGCGGTGCCGACCTGGCTCATGGACAGGCCGAGCTGGGAGGCCTTGTCGCGATCGATCTCGATCACCGCCTGCGGTGCGTCGACCTTGAGGTCGCTGTCGATGAAGATGAACAGCCCGGTGGCGGTGGCATCGGCGAGGAATTTCTGCGATTGTGGATACAGCGTGTCGATCGGTTGCGTTGATTTCAGCACGAACTGGATCGGCAGGCCCTGCGCGCCGGGAAGCGCGGGCGGCAGGAACGCCGCGAGGCGCTGGCCGGCGACACTATTGAGCTGGTCCTGAAGCGCGCGCTGGATCGTCGTGGCGTCGCGGTGCCGCTGATCCCAGGGTTTCAGCGTAATGCCGGAGATCGACTGGATTGGGCTTATGACCTGAAAGCTCTGATCTCCCTCCGGCACTTTCGACAGGATGCCTTGCACCTGGTCGCTGAACAATTGCTGTTGTTGCACGGTTGCATCGGGCGCGGAGGTTGGCAGCAGGATGATCACGCCCTGGTCTTCCGGAGGGGCCAATTCGCTGCTGGCGCTGCCGTAGAGGAAGTAGATGCTTCCGATGACCAGCGCGGCGAACAGCAACGTCACGGGCAGCGTGCGCAGGCTGCCGCGCAGACGGCGTTCGTAGCTGCGTTGCAAGCGATCGAAGACTCGATCGATCAGGCCGGTAAGCCGTTCGGACCTGGTCTGTGCCTGGCCCTGAACGTGGGGTTTCAGCAGAAAGCCGCACATCATTGGCGTCAGGGTCAGCGCGACGACCGCGGACATGGTCACCGCCCCGACGACGGTGAAGGCGAATTCGGTGAACAGCGCGCCGGTGAGGCCACCTTGGAAGCCGATCGGCACGTAGACGGCGACCAGTACGACCGTCATGGCAATGATTGGATTCGCCAGATCGCGGGCTGCCCTGATCGCGGCGTCGCGTGGTCGCATGCCTTCTTCGAGATGGCGATTGACGCTTTCGACCACGATGATGGCGTCGTCCACGACGAGGCCGATCGCCAGGACCAGGGCCAACAGGCTGAGCAGGTTGATGGAAAAGCCCAGCACCAGCATGACGGCGAAGGTGCCGATCAAGGATAATGGGATCGTAACGACGGGGATGACGACCGAACGCGGGGAACCGAGGAAGGCGAATACCACAAGCGTTACGATCAGCACGGTTTCGCCGAGGGACCGTTCGACTTCGTTGATGGAGCTGTTCACGAAGACGGTGGAGTCGTAGATGACGTCTCCGGAAAGTCCGGCGGGAAGCTGCTGCTGGATCGACGGCAGCACGGCTTTCACGCCGCCGATGACGGCCAGCAGGCTGGCGGAGGGGACGGTCTGGATGCCGAGATAGACGCCCTTCTTGCCGTTGTACTCGACGCTCGATTCGTAGTCGTCGGAACCGAGCGTGACGTTGGCGATGTCGCCGAGGCGGATGATGCCGCCGTTGACCTGCTTGACCACGAGGTTCCGGAATTCCTGGGCGGAGTGCAGGGTGGTCGAGGCAGTCAGATTGAACTGCACCATCTGCCCTTTGGTGGTGCCGATTCCGGCGACGACGTTGTTGGCGCTGAGTGCGGTGTTCACGTCGCTGGCGGTGAGGCCGTAGGCGGCCAGTTTCGCGGGATCGAGCCAGGCCCGCATGGCGAAGTTCTGGCCGCCGAGCAGTTCCGCGGTCTGCACGCCGGGGATGGCCTGCAACCGGGGCTGAACGTTGCGAATGAGATAGTCGGTGATCTGGTTCGGCGATAGCTCATCGCTGGCGAAACCGATGATCAGCGCATCGAGCGACTCGCCGATCGCCACGGTGAGAGTCGGCTGCTGCACACCGGCCGGAAATTGGTTCAGCACCGAGTTGATTTTGGCGGTGATCTCGGTGATTGCCTTGTCCGGGTCGAAGTTCAGCACCAGGGTGGCGATGATCGTGCTGGTGCCGGACCGGCTGCTCGACGACAGGTAGTCGATGCCGTTGGCCTGGGCGATGGCATTCTCCAGCGGGGTGGTGACGAAGCCGGCCACCGTTTCTGGATCGGCGCCGTAATAGACTGTGGTGATGGTTATGACGGCGTTCTCGGTCTTGGGGTATTCCAGGATGGGGAGCGCGTAGAAGGCCTTCAGGCCGACCACGAGGAGCATCAGGCTGATCACGCAGGCCAGAACGGGCCGGCGGATGAAGATGTCGGTGAATTTCATGGGCACCGCTTCGCGTGTGTTGGGGCGTGGCTGGAGGCGCGGTCACGTGCGATTTTTTTGGGCGGGGGAGGGGAGGTCGTGGATGGCCGGGCCAAGCTCGGCCATGACACGGGGTGAGGCACCTGCCATGACGGGCGGCGAGTCATCTGGGGCATCTATTGGTCCCGCGGCACGGGTGCGGGGTTGTCGGTGGGCTGTACCGCGTTGTCGATCTTTACCGCGGATCCGTTGTGCAGCTTCAGTTGTCCCGCGGTCACGACTTCATCGTTGGCGTTGATGCCTTTCAGGATACTGACCTGATCGCCGCGGGACTCGCCCGTGGTGACGAATTGCTGTTTGACGACCTGCTGGTCCTTGCCCTGTGCATCCTTTTCATTGTGCAGCACGTAGACCAGCGAGCCGTATGGATTGAACGCGACTGCCGCCAACGGGATGGTGACCAGTGACTGCGCCTGGCCCGACGCGACCGAGACGCCGAGGTACATGCCGGGCAGCAGCTTTCCGTCGGGGTTCGGAATGCTGGCGCGTACCTGCAACATCCGGCTGCTGGAATCGATCTTCGAATTCAGCGATGACACCACGCCAACGAATGTCTGCTTCGGGTAGGCATCGGCGGTGACCTCTGCCTTCTGGCCGACGGCGATTTGCCCGAGCGCCTGTTGGGGCAGATAGAAATCGACGAACATGGGGTCGAGCTGTTGCAGCGTAACGATCATGGTTCCGGCTGAAAGGAACTGACCCACGTCGACCGGGCGCACCCCCAGCCGTCCGGCGAACGGCGCCCGGACTATTTTCTCCGCCATTATCGCCTGTTGGGCCGCGACCTGGGCACGGGCGACCTTCAGGTTCGCTGCATCGGTGTCGACCGTAGCTTGCGCCACGCCGTGCGCCGCCAATTGCCGCTGGTCCCGCAGCAGCGTGACCGCGCCGATGTCCGCGCTGGCCTGGAGTTGCGCCAGTTTCGCGTCGTCGTCGTTCGGCCGCAGACGCAGCAATACGGTTCCCGCCGCGACGTCCTGTCCGGATTCGAAATCGATTTGATCCACCACCCCGGCGATCTCCGCGGCCAGATCGGCGCCTTTGGAAGCACGCGCGGACCCCACCGCGGTCTGCCTCGGCTGCCACTCCTGCATGGAAGCCTTGGCGGTTGCCACCACCGGCACCTCCGAACGGATCTGGGTCACGATCTGCTTGATCATGCCGGACTTGAACTGCTGGAAGCCGTACAGCCCGGCCGCCAGCAAGGCCACCAGCAACAGCATCAGCGTCATTCGCAGCCAGGTCCTGGGGCGGCGTTCGGTGGTGCGGGCCAGTACAGTTGTGTCGTTCATGGAAGGACTCCGCAGCATTGAGCGACTTTCGGATCGACGTCGGTTCGGTTCCACCAGCCGCCGCCGAGGGCCTGGAAGAGGGCGACGGTGTCGGTGAAGCGGGCGGCGCGGGCGGTGACCAGGTTGAGGCGTGAGGAGAAGTCGGTCTGTTCCGCGGTCAAGACATTCAGATAGGTTCCCCCACCGGCGCTGTACTGGGATCGAGCGACAGCCAGGCTGGCTGCGGAGGTCTTCTGTGCGGCCAGGGAGGCTTGCAGCGTCTCGGCATCGCGCTCGATCGCGACCAGCGCGTTGGCGACGTTCTGAAAGGCGGTGTTCACCGTGCTGCTATATTGCGCGGCAGTAACGTCCAGCGCGGCCTGGGCGGCGCGTCTGCGGGCCGACAATGTGCCGCCCTCGAAGATGGGCTGGGTGATGGTGCTGGCGATGGACCAGATGATGCCGGCCGGCGTGAACATGTTCGACGTGTCCGTGCCGGTCCGGCCATAGCTGCCGGTCAATGAGATCTGCGGCAGCATGTTCGCCGTCGCGATGCCCACCGACGCTGTCGCGGAGTGCAGCAGCGCGCCGTATGCCCGGATATCCGGGCGTTGCTCCACCAGTTTCGATGGTAACGAAACCGGTAGATCGTCGGGCAAGTGCAGGGTGTTCAGGTCGAGCGTGGGGGTGGCGTACTGGTCGGGGTGGCCACCCAGGTAGACCGCAAGCTGGTTCCGGGTCTGCTGCAGTTGCTTCCGGAGAGCGGGCAAGGTGGCGATCTGGGTGTCGAGCAAGGATTGCTGCTGCAGCACGTCCACCTGGCTGACGCCGCCAAGCTGAAAGCGTTGCCGGGTCAGGTTGAGTGCGTCGGTATCGGTCTTGATGATGTCGTGGGTGGTGTCGATCTGGGCCTGCAGCGACGCCTCGGTGATCGCCGCTTCGATGACGTTGGCGGCGAGCGTCAGGTCGGTCGCCTCCAACTGGAAGCGCTGGTATTCGGCTTGGGCGTTGAGTTGCTCGATCTGCCGCCGGATGCCGCCGAACGCGTCCAGGGTGTAGGAGACGTTCAACTGGCCGGTATCGAGCGAGTAGGTGGTCGATCCGCTGCCGAAGCCGAAACCGGCCAGGGACGCGCGGGTGCGCTGCGCCTCGGCAGTGGCGCTGACCTGGGGCAACAGGGCGCCCTGTTCGGCGCGAACGGTCTGCCGCGCCTCGAGCAGCGTGGCCTGCGCGGCGGCGACGTCGGGATTGGCCTTCAGGGCCTGGATGACCAGGGCGGTGATCTGGGGCGAGTGGAAGAGATCCCACCAGGCGCCGGGAATATCGCGATCCGGGGTCAAATTCTGCGCGGAGCCGCCCGGGGTGGCCGCGGCGGCGGTGCGGTCCGGCAGCGCGGATTCGGTGAATCGCGTGCTGGCGGGGGCCTGCGGCGGGTGGAAATCGGGTCCGACGGTGCAGCCGGCCAGGACCGCCGCCAGGACAGCCGTGCGCAGGGCCGGCAAGGGTGTTACAGAGAAAGCCATGCGACGTTCGTATTCCTATACCAGCAGGTCCAGTATGTGCTATGCTGGACCCACGAGTCCAGTATCTAATTCGGGAGGAAAAGTGTTCGTGGCACATTCGCCGGCAGCTCACCGCTCCGGTCGGCCGAAAGACAGCGCCAAGCGTGAGGCCATCATCATGGCCGCGCGAGGCTTGTTCACCAGTCAGCCGTTCGACCTGGTGACGATGGAGGGGATCGCGGCGCAGGCAGGCGTATCGAAGATGACAGTGTACAGCCACTTCAACGACAAGGAGACGCTGTTCGAGACGATTGTGGCGGCGACCTCCGATGAATTGGTCGGAGCCTTGTCGGCCTCTGAGCGGGATGAAGGGCTACGCGAACGGCTGATTGCCATTGGGACCTCGTTGCTGGATGTGATTCTGGGTTCGGACATCTGCAAGATGTCACACTCGTTGCCGGGCGCCTTGCGCGCCAACCGAGCGCTGGCGGATCGCTTCTATGCCGCTGGCCCCGGGCGGGTTCGGGCGGCGCTGGCGGTAATCATCGGCGCGGCGGCGGATAGGGGGGAACTGGCGGTGGACGATCCGGATCGCGCCGCCGACGATCTGGTCAGCCTATGGGAGGGCAGCATGCCGGCGAAGATCGCGTTCGGCCTTGCCGAATTGAGCACGCCCGAGGAAATCAGGCGCCGGGCGCTGCGGGGGACGGAGGTGTTCTTGCGGGCGTATCGACCGTAGGCGGGGGCTTTGCGCGCGTGGGGGTGGGGCGCTGGGCGTTCCTGATCTGACGTTCGTTCTGTGTGGTCGGGCTGCCTTGTGGGGTGCACCGAAGACGAGGGTCACCGGGGCGACACAAGAGGACGTGGGCGCTTCATCGGCCGCAACGAGGCACTTATTCGTGGGCGTCGTGCTTCTCCGTGTTGAGGATCCCCCCGCTGGCGACGAATGGCTTGATGACGCCGGTAATGCGATCACCCTGTCCTTCTCCTCCACACCAAAAGCCGCTGCGTGAGGGACCTTGCAAAAATGAGCTGTTCGCCGACCGCCCGCGGCTACTGCTCGACACGGTCGTCGGCCCGGCAACTTCATTCAAGGCGGGTCGGTATCGATCCCGTGTCCGTTCATTCTTCCTGCGTTTTCAATTTGGGAG
>JAQGHW010000904.1 GCA_028291505.1 Rhodopila sp.
GATCCAGATCGACGAACGAACCGCCGCGCTGGCTTTTGATGCCACATCGGCACTCGCATCTGGCAGGGGCCTGACGGTTTACAATGCTTGCTACCTGGAACTGGCGTTGCGCCTTGGTCTACCCTTAGCCTCGCTCGACAATGATCTGTGTCAGGCCGCGCTGGCCGCCGGCGTGCGGTTAGTTCTTTTGTCGGAGGCAGCATGTTGATCGTGTTCGGCGGCCTGCCCGGCGCCGGAAAATCCACTATTTCCCGCCTGCTGGCACAGCGGCTGAAAGCAACCTATGTCCGTATCGATACGATCGAGCAGGCCTTGCGCGAATGCGGCACCCTGCCCGCCGGCGTGGTCACCGAGGGCTATGCCGTCGGCTGTCGCGTGGCGGAGGACAGTCTGCGTGCCGGCAGATCGGTCGTTGCCGATTCGGTCAATCCCATCCCGGAGACACGGGATGCTTGGATGGCGGTCGCGCACCGGGCCGGCGTGCCCGTGGTGGAAGTCGAAGTTGTGTGCTCCGACACTGAGGAACATCGCCGCCGGGTCGAGACCCGAATAAGCGATGTTCCCGGCCTGACGCTCCCGACCTGGGATGCCGTCCAGCGGCGCGATTATGCGCCATGGGACAGGCCGCATGTCGTTCTGGATACGGCGTCGCGGACCGCCGAGGGGACCGTGGCGGCGCTGCTCGAAACGTTGCCCGGCGGGGCATCACCGCTTGAGCGGGATCCAGATCTCGAACCCACCCATCCCGGTCCGTGAATCAAACCGTTCGTCGTAACGTTCAAACGCCGGAGCATCCGCCATCCGGTGTCCCGATTGCGGCATCCAATCATTGAAGATCGCGGTGAACGTGCCCCGTATCGTCGACACATGTTCCTGATGCGTGAACACTGCATATCGCTGTTCGGTGACCCGCAGCCGGGCGAAATCCTTGGACAGAGCGGCGAAATCCGCAACCTCGACGCCGGCGATATAGTCGAAGGCACCAGAATCATCGGTGTTGTAACAAACACCGTAGGCGATCTCGCCCACCTGTCCCGGGACATTACCAAGATGCTCGTCGAAACGTTGCCATAGAGCCGGGATGCCGGCTGTATTTTCAAAGGTAAAATGCTCCCCCAGTCCGGCGAGCAGCAACGGCCGGCCATCCTGTATCCGGGGCGGAAGCAGTGTCGTCTTCGGTGTGTCATTCATTGCGATAGCCTCCACAAGTAGCAGGTTTTCCACGGTGCCACCGGCGCGCAGCATGTCCGGGGTCAAACCGAACTGTTCGCGGAACGCCCGTGTGAACGCTTCATGGGAGCCGTACCCGGCGTCCAACGCCACCGCCAGGATATCCGGCGCACCCTTCGCCAGATTCCGAGCGGCTTCGGTGAGGCGGCGAGCGCGGACGTAGCGCATGACGGAGTGACCGGTCGTTACGCCGAACGCACGCACCATATGAAAGCGCGAAACGCCGGCGACTTCGGAAATCTCCGCCAGGGTTATCTCGCCCGCGAAGTGGCTCTCGATGAACCACAACGCCTTCGCCACCGGGTTCATGATCCGCTCCCGCATCAAGCATCCGCCGCGATATTAGCGCCTGATCACGCGCCTGCTTGATCGGCGTTGCGGTGATCCCCGCCGATCACACGTCCCGGAAGCTCACCCCGCCAGCGCTCCCGCCACCGCGCCGCTCATGCAGGTCGCCAGCGTCCCGGACAGGATCGTCCGCAGCCCCAGTTTGACGATCTCCGCCCGTCGTGCGGGAACCATCGCGCCCAGGCCGCCGATCATGATCCCCAGGCTGCCGAAATTGGCGAAGCCGCACAACGCGTAGGTCAGGACCATGCGGCTGCGCGGTGAGAACGTTTCGGGCGGCAACTGAGAAAAGTTTAGGTAGGCGACAAACTCGTTCAGCACCGTCTTGGTCGCCATCAGCATAGCGGCCGCACCTGTCTCCGCCCACGGCACCCCGATCAGCCACATGACCGGGCGGAAGGGCAGGGCGAACAACCGCTGCAGCGTCACCGCGCCGCCATCCCAGTCGGGCAACAACCCCAGCGCCATGTTCACCAGGGTGACCAGCGCCACTGTCACCAGCAATGTCGCGATGATCGCCGCCAGGATCGGCACCCCATCCAACGTTCCCTTCACGATCGCGTCCAAACTGCTATGCGGCGGATCATCCACCACCAGCCGCCCCTCCGCTCGGTCTGACCCATCGAACGGCACCATCAGCGCCGCCACGGCCAGCCCCGCCGGGGTGCTGATGATCGACGCGATCAGGATGTTTCCCAAAGCATTCGGAACGAACGGCCCAAGAAACGACGCGTAAATGATCATCACCGTTCCGGCGACGCCCGCCATCCCGCAGGTCATCAACGCGAACAGTTCGCCCCGTTGCATCCGCGACAAATAGGGACGCACCAGTAGCGGAGCCTCCACCATGCCGACGAACACGTGCACCGCCGCGCCCAGCGCCAGCGGCCCGCTGATGCCCATCGACCGCCTCAGCAGCCACGCGAAAGCCGTGGTGACGCGTTGCAGGACACCCCAGTAGAACAGCAGGGAAGCCAGTGCGCTGATCGTCAGCACCAGCGGCAATGCCTGGAACGCGAGGATGAAGCTGGCGCCGGGATGGGTTTCCGCGAACGCCGCCGGACCGCCCGCCAGATAGCCGAACACGAACTGTGTTCCGTCCAAGGTCGCGGCATGCAGCGCGTTCGCCGCATCGTTCAGCCAGAACATCGCGCGATTGGCGCCCGGTATGCCGATCAACACCAGCGCGAACGCGATCTGCAGGCCCACACCGCAAGCCACGGTGCGCCAAGGGATCCGGCGCTTGTCTTCGCTGCACAGAAACGCCAGCAGCAACAGCGAGGCCAGGCCCAGAACGGCGTGCAGCATCGCGCTCAGACGGCGGGTTTCTGATTGAACGGATAATAGGCGGGAAATTCGCCCACCGCCGTCATGTCGACTTCAACCATCGTCAGCCCCTTAATTGCCAATGCCTTGGCGACTGTATCGCCAAATGTATCGGCATGCGAGACGCGGAAATATGGAATATCGGACATCCCGGCCAGCTTCTCGAGGTCCGGGCTTTCCAGATCGGCATAGAAACGGCGACCCTGAGCAGTCGCGTCCTGGATGCGCTTGATCACGCCGTAACCGCGGTCGTTCATCACGATCACGACCATATCCAGGTTTTCCTGCACCGCCGTCCACAACTCCCCGACATTCAGGAAGAAGCCGCCATCCCCTGTCATGACAACCGTCTTGCGGTCACCCGCCGCGGCCGCAGCGCCGATGCCCAGACTTAAACCCTGACCAATGCCCGCGCCCACCGGATAGACGTTCTGGTTGGGCGTATCCAGCGGGAACACGCGGTTGCCCCAGGTGGTGTTATTCTGGGTCACGTCGCGCGCCCAGATCGCATCCCGCGGCATTACCTTCCGCAATTGCCCGCTGAACGTCCCATAGGCGCCAAGCGTATCGATGAAAATACTCTGCGCGTTCCGCTTCAATTCGGCGAATTCCTCGACGTAGCCCGGCGCGACCTTCAACCGGCCCTCGATCCGGCTGACCAGGCCGTCCAGCGTGGCCTTGGCGTCGCCACACACGAAATACCGGTTGGCATAGGTCCGGCCATTGGCCAAAGGATCGGCATCGATCTGGATCAGGTTCTCCGGCAGCTTGACCGCGAAGTCATTCGTTTCATGCCCACGCACACGACAGCCAACCACCAGGCACAAATCGACGATCTTATAGAAATCCGTAACGATTGGCATCCCGCTACCCGTCAGCCCGCCCAAATTCCGCGGATGTTCTTCCGGCACCGTTGCCCGGCCGTTGAAGCTGGTTACCATCCCGAAGCCCATGTCCAACAGCTTTGCCGCCGCGCCGCCGGCCTGTTTTGCGCCGTTCCCCAGCCAAAGCAGCGGCCGCCTGGCCGCCACCACCCGCGCGGCGAGCTCATCCAGCTCCGTACCCGTCGGAACCCGAGGCGCCGGCAGCGGCAGAACGAAATTATCCAGCACCGCCGGGCGCTCGATTTTCACCCGCTGCAGGTCGATGGGCACTTCGACACTGACCGGTCCCATCGGCGCGCTCAACGCCAGGACCGCCGCCTGCGTCAACACACCCAGCGCGTTCTGTGCGGAACGAACCCGGTAGGCGCCCTTGCACACCGAACCCATCATCCCCAGCTGATCGTACGGGTCATGCACCGAACCCATGGCGCGATCGGCATATCTGGTCGACGTCTGGCCGGTGATGTGCAGCACCGGGGACCCGGCGAAGCGCGCCTCGAACAGCCCCCCGATCGCGTTCGCCGCGCCCGGCCCGGTTGAGGAAAAGATCACGCCCAGCCCTTGCGAAACCCGCGCGTAGCCGTCGGCCATGTGCGCACCACCGAGTTCACCGCGCGCCATCATGAACCGAATGCTGTTGCGCCGGCCGATCGCATCCAGCAACGGAATATTGTGCACCGACGCGATGCCGAACACGGTGGTGACACCGCACGCGGACAGGAACTCGGCGACAAGATCGCCGACAGTGTAGTCGGTGGCCATGGTTTCAACTCCCTTGATCAAAGACGAAGCTGAAACAGACCTCCTTCCGCGTCAACGGCGCAGCGTCACCCGCGCCAGCACGGGCCGCGCAGCTGCTCGCGGTGACAACAGGATACAGACGGCGGCGGCCAGCATGAACAGACTGGCAACGACCATCGGTATCTCATAGCTGCCGGTGGCGTCACGCAGCACGCCCACCATCTGCGGCGCGACGTATCCGGAAATGTTGCCGATCGAGTTTATCACCGCGATTCCGCCCGCCGCCGCCGCAGGCCCGAGCCACGCGGTCGGCAGGTTCCAGAACGTGGGCAACGACCCG
>JAQGHW010000906.1 GCA_028291505.1 Rhodopila sp.
GGCGGGGATCTTGTCGGCGCCTGAAGCCGCGTGTGCGACGGTGGATGAAGCGGTGGCTGCGGCGGTGGGGTTCGGTTTCCCTGTGGTGATGAAAATCCTGTCGCCGGATATCATGCATAAATCGGAAATCGGCGGTGTGCTGCTGGATGTTGCCGATGTGAATGCGGTCCGTTCCGGTTTCGCGTTGTTGCTGGAACGCGCCAGGGCGGCGGCGCCCAAGGCTTTGGTAGAAGGCGTGCTGGTGGCGAAACAACTTAAGGGCGGCGTGGAGTGCATCCTGGGCATCCATCGCGACCCGGTCTTTGGCCCGATGGCGATGTTCGGGCTGGGTGGGATTTTTGTTGAGGTGCTGAAGGATGTGGTCTTCCGGCGCTGTCCGTTTGGGGTCGATACGGCGGAGGCGATGATCCGCTCGATCAAGGGTGCGCCACTGCTGCTGGGTGCGCGGGGGCGCAAGAAGGCGGATGTGAAGGCGTTGGCTGAGATGCTGTCTCGGCTTTCGGCGTTTGCCGCTGCGGCGGGGGAGCGGTTGCAATCGATCGACCTCAACCCGGTGTTCGCTATGCCGGAAGGGCAGGGAGCGTTCGCCGTCGATGCGTTAATCGAGGTTGGGCCTACGGCTGAGACATGAACCAGTCCAGCACCTCGCCCTGGCCCTCGCGCGGATAGGCGTGCGACAGATCGGCGATTTCCCGATAGGTGATTGCCGCACCCGCGGCGGCTAGGGTACGATAGGCGGTGCGAGCGACACTGACCGGAAACATCCAGTCCAGCGCCCCATGTGTCAGGTGGATCGGCAACCCGGTCAGTCGTTGCGGATCGGTCATCGCCAATAGCATCGGATGAAACGAGGCGGCGACGGGCGCCAGGTGGGTGAACGGTGAGTCCTGTGCAAGCCCGCTGAGCAAGGTGAAGGTGCCGCCGTCGCTCATGCCGGAAAGCAGCATTCGCCCGGGATCGATGGTCCAGCGATCGCGCACCCGGGTGAGGATTTCTGCCAGGTTCTGGCAGTCGGTTTCGGGCTCCATCAAGGACCAGGTGCTGCCGATCGCCGTCGGTGCGACGATGATCATGCCGCGCGACCGAGCCTCCGCCAGCCAATTCCACAGGAACAGCCTGCCGTGGCCGGAGCCGCCGTGCAGCGCGAATATTACGGGTGTGGGGTGAGCGGGATCGTACCGTGGCGAGACGTAGACGGAATATCCGCCGCGTTCGTCAGTTCGGTTACCGAAATGGAAAGCCCCTGAGTCGGGGTGGGGTGGTTTGGCCAGGCGCGGGTCGTTGCGATACGCGGGCTCCTGGAAATAGCGTCCTACCGCGGGTACTGTCTCGGTCAGCGCGGCCAATGCTTCTATGGCTCGGTGGTATTGCCGTAAGGCGCGGTAGGCTTCCAGCATCGGGTTGGCGGCGTTCGTCGCGGCACGCAGACCGGCACAGGCCTGCAACGCGAACGTGGCGGCCGTTCGGGTTTCCGGGTGAGTTTCAATGGCCTGCCGTAATAAGGTGTCATGATCGCCAAGCCTGGCGCTGAGTTCCGGTAATCGGCTGGGATGCATGAACCGTGCGATTTCGCTCAGCGCGTCCATGACGGCGAGCAGGCGCGTTACGTCGTTGTTGTCCTCCATCGGCTTGCCCTTTCCATGCCGCCGCGACTGCTGTTCCATACACGGGAGGGGAACACGATGCCAATGACGCGGGATACCAGCGATCGGCTGCAGGCGCTCTGGGACCATCTGGGTCTGGAGGTCGTGCATGTCGCGACGCAGATGCCGGGCGACATCGCTGGGGTCGCGCAGGCGGCGCCGCAGCGTCTTGGCGGCGTGGTTCTGTGCGTGCCGGCGCGCCTGGACCCGGCGCCGTTCGCGTCGGTTGCCGCGCGCATGGTGTTGATCGCGGGGGAGATGGGGCTGACGGCTACGGTTACCGCGGCGGCTCAGGGTCGTTTTCCGGGTGCGTCTCGGCATGTGCTGGCGGGGTATGACGCGCCGGGTTGGGCTGATGTCGTTGCGGATCGGACAGCCGAGATCCTGGATATTTTGTTCGCTTTGCCGCCATTGCCGGGGGTGCGCCTGCCGCAGGGCGCTGGCTCGCACGCGGACATCACCTACACCATCCAGGGCGAGGGACCGCCGCTGGTGCTGCTGCCGTTCTTCCTGGCGCCGTCGCAGTGGGAACCGGCGATCCCTGCGTTAGCGGAACGGTTCAGCGTCATTGTACTGGGCGGTCGTTACCTGGGCGGCGTGGCCGCGTTGGAGGACCGCGCCGCCGGCCCCAGCTATCGCGCGCTGGTTCGGTTGTTGTGGGACACGATGGAGATCGGGGCGGGCGATACCGTGCTGGATGTGGGATGCGGGTCCGGAGCCCTGGATCGTTTACTGGTGGGACGGCTTGCCGGCGGCGGTGTCGTTGCCACCGACGTCAACCGGTTTCTATTGCGGGAAGCGATGGCGTTGGCGGAGGATGCCCGGATAATTTTCCGCGAGGCGAATGCGGAGATGTTGCCGTTCGCCGATGACTCGTTTGACTCGGCATTCACGGTCACGGTGCTGGAGGAATGTGATGCCGACCTCGCGCTGCGAGAATTGTTCCGGGTCGTGAAACCTGGTGGGCGGGTCGGGGTGATTGTGCGGGCCGTCGACCTGCCGCAATGGTGGAATCTGGATTTGCCAGCAGATTTGAAACGAAAAGTGGGTGTGCCGCCTCAGTCGGTTGGCGCGCGCGGGGTGGCGGATGCGTCATTGTA
>JAQGHW010000211.1 GCA_028291505.1 Rhodopila sp.
TGCATCCCGAAGTGTAGCAACAAAGTGTGCAGAGCAGCAAGCATAACCCCTTGATAGGGTATAGTTTTCTGGGATTTCAGTAGCTTCGAGATGGCTGGCGGAGAGGCAGGGATTCGAACCCTGGGTACCCGCAAGGGCACAACGGTTTTCGAGACCGCCCCGATCGACCGCTCCGGCACCTCTCCGGTGACACAACTTCTAGCACTTGCCGCGTCGGAGGCGTGACGTAGCCGGTAACAGCCCCCCGGCGCAAGCGTCAGAAACAACCCCAAGGATCATCGCTTCGAACCGACCATGTTGAAGAGGTCTTGCCGCCTGATGAGACGCGGGCCGAACATGGTGCATGCGGTAACCAAAACAACTCCTTATGCGCCCACGCGGCCGGGCGCGCTATTGCATCTCTTGCCCAATCCCCGGGGGTGGCGGATTAATGGCGCCGAACCTGGCAATCGGAGGGGGAACATGATCAAGTTCAACTGGGAACACATTCACCTGCGCTCGGGTGATCCGGAGGCCACGGCAGAGTGGTATAAGGATAAACTGGGTGCGGAAGTGATCAAGACTCCTCAGGCCGACGGGTCAATTCGCGTCGACCTGAATCTCGGTGGGCAAAAGGTATTTATTGCGAAAGCGCAGCCCGGGAAGGCCGCCGATGCGCCGTCGTCACCGTATTTCGGGCTGGATCATTTCGGCCTGACGGTTGACGACATCAAGGCAGCGGTCGCCGCGCTGAAGGCGAAGGGGGTCACGTTCACGATGGATGTGACGACCAATCGCCCGGGGGTGCAGATCGCGTTTCTGGCGGCACCAGAGAACGTGTCGATCGAGCTGATCCAGCGCAGCTAATCCGCGGTCATCAACGCGCGTATCGCATTCAGGTCCCGTACAAAGGCCTGATATTCGCGCGCCTTGGCGGCTGCGTCCGGTACCCGCAGCAGGAAGGACGGGTGCACCGTGATGAAGACCGCTTGGCCATCCTGCATCCGGATCGGCCGGCCTCGCTCCCGGCTGATCGTCACCGATCGGCCCAGCACCGCGCGTGCCGCGGAGCCACCCATCAGCACGAGAAGGCGAGGCCGCACGTGCGTGCGCTCGACATCCAGCCAAAAGTTGCAGGCCTGGATTTCAGGGACTTCAGGCGTTTGGTGGATGCGGCGCTTCCCGCGGGGGGTGAATTTGAAGTGCTTGACGGCGTTGGTGACATAGATCGTCCGGCGGTCGATGACGGCCTCCTCCATCGCGCGGTCCATTATCTGCCCGGCGGGTCCGACGAAGGGGCGACCGATGGTGTCCTCCTGGTCGCCGGGCTGCTCACCGACGAACATCACTGACGCGTCCGGGGGTCCTTCGCCGAACACGATCTGTGTCGCCGATTCGTAAAGCGGACAGCGGCGACAGGTGGATGCGTCCTTCGCCGAACGCAGCAATGCCGGATCGGGCTTGGTGTGTAAGACAACTGGGCCGAGGGCAGGGCGGTCGGGTGGACGAGGTACTTCGTCCAGCGATTCCGCCTCGGGAACCGAGACATCGGGCGTCGCCTGTTCAAGCAACGAGCCACGGTGAGCTTCCCACCACGCCTGCAATGCCTCGTCATCCTCGACATGCCGCAGGCCGGAGCCGAACAGCAGCGAAGACCTATCCCAATGGGCAGCCCCGTCCGGCGTCACGATCGACAGCGACAAGTCCGAGAACCGCCGCGTGATCAACTGGGCATTTGCCGGCAGCACGAAGTGCCGCGGTTCGTACCACCCCAGGAAGTGCGTTCCGCCATCCTCGGGTACCGCCAGGAACCGCATGTTGGTGCGCATGCGATGGGCGTCCGCACGAACCGATAGGGCCATCCGCCGGACCAACGAGAGATCAGGATCGGTTTCGTTCTCCAGCAGCCTTTCGCCCGCGTTAGCGCGCCAGACCAAGCTGTAGAGCAGGCCAAAGCGATCGGCGTCACGCGCCTGGATTGCCTGCGAGGCCAGAGATACCAACGCACGCGGGACATGGAAGCCTCCGTCTGCATCAGGCAACGGAGCGGGTTCGCCGCCAACTGACCACGTCACCGCGTCCGGCTCGACACCTGTCAGCACGAGCGCACGTGCCGCTCGGCGCCAGCCCTCCCAGTCGGTCTCGCTCTTCAACATGATCCGTCGCATGAGGTGCAGAAAACCCCAGGATCGACAGGTTTCCAAGCCCGCCGTTCCGACTATGTTGGGTGATCATGTCTCGATCATTCTGGAACTCGACCTGGGGGCTGCTGGCGGCAGCCAATCTCTTCTGGGCCGGCAATATCGTGCTGGCGCGGGGCCTGGCCGGGCAGGTTCCACCGGTAGCGCTGGCTTATTGGCGCTGGACGGGTGCTTTCGCCGTCGCGATCGGCTTCGCCTGGCCCCGGCTGAAAACCGACTTGCCCTTGATGATGCGGCATTGGAAGATGATGCTGGTGCTGTCGGCAACGGGCATCGCCTCCTACAACACGATGTCGTATATCGGCCTGATCAGCACGACCGCACTGAACGTTCTGCTGCTGCAGTCCGCGACGCCGCTGATTATCATTATTGGGGCGTACCTCGTTTTTCGAGAAACACCGACCACTCGACAGACATTGGGCGTTCTGGTGTCCCTGGTTGGTGTTGTTGCCATCGCCGGGCATGGATCGTTTGAAGTGCTCGCGCGCCTGCGACTGAACCAGGGTGATTTGTGGGTTCTGGCCGCGCTGACGATATATGCCTTCTATTGCGTGATGCTGCGTAACCGACCCAAGGTGCATCCGTTAAGCTTCCTGGTTGCCGCCATGGGCCTGGGGTCTTTGATGCTGCTGCCGTTCATGCTGTGGGAGTTCGCCGGAGGCGCCAGGATCCATGGCGGGCTGCCGTCTTATCTGGCGATCGCCTACACCGCCGTACTGCCGTCGTTCGTTGCCTACCTGTTTTTCAACCGTGGGGTTGAGCTGATCGGCGCCGGCCGGGCAGGACAATCCATGCATCTGATGCCGTTGTTCGGTACAGTCCTGGCCGTAGTGTTCCTGCACGAGCAATTCCAGATCTATCACGCGTTCGGAATCGCGATGATCGCAACCGGGATCGTGCTGGCCTCGTTTGGAACCGCACGCCGATCTCACGCGCTTGCGAGCCCCACCATAACGTGATCGGGTTCGCGCCGCCGGCTGCTTGATAGGTGCCTCGGTGACGCCGACGTGAGCGCCTCGGTCTGGGGGCGCGGATGCAACTATCGGCTGTGGCTATTGTGGTGGCCGTCGCGCTGTCGCCCGGCGTGGTAGCGCAAGCGGACGAAATCCCGCCGACAGGCGCTGTTGAAACTCCTCCGGCCGAAAGCAGTGCCCCACCACCCCCCCAAGGTGCTGTCCCAGCACCCGTGCAAAGTGCCGCCCCAGCACCCGTGCAAGGTGCTGTCCCGGCACCCCCGCAAGCTACTGCCCCAGCACCCCCGCCGCCCAAAGACGCCATCGAGACACCGTCGTCTCACGCGACGGTTCAGCCGCCGCCACCAAGCGCGGTCCAGTCCGTGGCACCTGAACAGGCCGAGGCAATTCTGGGGCAACGCGTCACTGACGCAGAGGGCACCGATATCGGCCGTTTAGTCGACGTGCTGGTGGACGCGACTGGCCAGCCCCAAGCAGCCGTCATTGACTTTGGTGGCTTCATGGGCGTCGGCAATCGCAAGATCGCAGTGCACTGGAGCGTGCTTCATTTCAATCCCGGGGACCAGAAGCACAAGGTCACGCTGGAGATGACACCGGATCAGATCAAGACGGCTCCGGAGTTCCTCAACCCGAACAAGGCGGCTGCCGTCGTCACCCCGGCGAATACCACTCCGAATTCGCCTTGACCGCATGACACTACGCTTTGCTTTCCCACGGCCCGGAGCGAACCGTGCCCTCGATCTGGTCAATTTCTTCGTGGCCGACGTGCAGACAGGGTTTGGTCCTTTCGTCGCCGTTTACCTCACGACGAATAAATGGACGCAGGTCGAGATTGGTTTCGCGCTGACGTTGGGAACGATGACGTCGCTGATCAGCCAGCTTCCGGCGGGTGTACTGGTGGACTCGGTGCACAATAAGCGGACGGCAGCATCGGGGGCCCTTGTTGCCATCATCATCGCCGCCTTGCTGCTGGCGTTGCGACCGGAGCAACTGCCGGTGCTGGTCGCACAAATGCTGCACGGGTTCGCCAGTTGCGTGATGACCCCCGCGATCGCTGCGATCAGTCTGCACCTGGCGGGCCACGCGGCGTTGGGCGAGCGGCTTGGCCGAAACGCGCGATTTGCGTCGATCGGCAACGGCTTGGCCGCCGCCGTCATGGGGGCGACAGGCGCCTATTTCTCGTCTCGGTTCGTGTTCCTGCTGACCGCCGGGCTATGCGTACCGGCGCTGGTCGCACTCTGGTCGATCGGGGCCGGGGGCCATGCACGGACTCAGACGACCAGCCGAGTGATGGATATCGCAGGCCTGAAACGGCTGCTGGCCGATCGCCGGCTGCTGATTTTCGGAGTCTGCGTGATGCTGTTCCATCTGTCCAACGCGGCGATGCTGCCGCTGGCCGGCGCCGCGGTCACCATGCGCGCCGGCCATTTCGCCAACCTGATCATCGCGGCCTGCATCGTCGTGCCGCAGATCATCGTCGCTCTGCTATCTCCATGGGTGGGACGAGCGGCCGAGAAGATCGGGCGCAAGCGTCTGTTGTTGTTGGGCTGGGGCGCGCTGCCGCTCCGGGGGCTGTTGTTGGCGGTGCTGCCGGGGTCGTGGCCGTTGGTGATGGGACAAGCCGTCAGTGGCGTCAGCGCGGCGGTTTTCGGAGTGCTCTTGCCGCTGCTGGCTGCCGACCTGACGGTTGGGACCTCGCACTTCAACTTGTGCATCGGCATTCTGGGCTTGGCCATGTATCTCGGCGCGGCCGCCAGCACGACCATGTCGGGCGAAATCGCCGACGCGGCGGGAATGGAGATCGCGTTCCTGATGCTGGCCGGCATCGGCGTGGTCGGGTTTGTGACGGTGTGGCTGGCAATGCCTGAGACACGGCCAGCGCCCGTCGCGGTCAGTCCTTCAGTTCAGGAATGACCCAGAGCGGCTTGTCGCCGCGGACCACGCGCTGACAATTATCGAAGGCATTGCGGAACCTTGTGTACTGGTTGTCCCAGGTAGGACCGGCGAAGTGGGCGGTCAGCACGACGTTTTGCAATCCGAACAGCGGGTTGTTGGGTGGCGGCGGCTCCTGGTCGAAGACGTCCAGACCCGCACCGGCTATCGTGCCGTTGGTCAGCGCCTCGATCATCGCCGGTTCGTCCACCACCGGGCCGCGGCATGTATTGACCAGGTAGGCGGTGGGTTTCATCATCTTGAACTGCGCCGCACCCATCATGTGCTTGGTCTCCTTGCTTAGCGGAACATGCAAGGAAACGACATCGGAGGTGCGCAACACTTCCTCGAATAGCGCGAAGCGGACGCCGAGATCATCGGCCTGTTCCTCGGTAAGCCGGGTGATGTCGTAGTATTGGACAGTCATCCCGAACGCCTTGGCGAGGCGGGCGGTCTTCTTCCCGATCGTGCCTAGCCCGACAATCCCGAGCGTGCGGTTCTTCAGTTCGTATAGTTTTACGTCGTCTACGTTGTTGCCACGCCAGCGGCCGGCGGCGACGTTCGTGTGCTGCCAGACGATGCGCCGGCACACGGCGAGCATCAACAGGATCGCATGCTCCGACACTGCCGTTGAGTTGGCGCCGCCGTTGTTGCAGATCGGTACGCCGGCCCGACGGGCGGCCTCTATGTCACAGCGGTCGTAGCCGGCCGATAGGAGCTGGACGAGCTTCAGGTTCGGCGCGGATTTGTAAAAGGCGTCGTCCATGGTGCCGTCGCCGAAGCCGACAAGGCAGACGGCGTCGGCCAGCGCGTCCCGGAATTCCGGGGTGCCGTGGCGGGCGATAACCGCGTCCAGGCTGGGCGGCAGCAGTTCTTTGGCGATGCCGATCTCGTTCAATGGATTGTCGGCGATGATGATCCTGGCCATCGGTTTCCCCTTGTTGCGTCTTCGCTCAGCCTAAACCGGTTTCGCCACAGTGCCAAAATTCGTGATCTGGTCCTCCGGCCTAAAGATTAAGCAGATCAGGCGGGTGTTGTTCACGCGAATGATGGCGAATTTCTAGGCAATTGGATGAACGGAGCGTCCGTTTGGACCCGGTAGGGCGAGGAATGGGGCAGATCTCATTGGCACATTGGTTGCATTGCAGATTTCGCCGTCCGCTAGACGGGGAAACCAAAACAACAACAGGCGCAGGAACAGGCACTGATGGCACTGGACGAACCCATTCTTTCTCGCCGCGGTCTCGGTCGTCTTGGCGTGGCTGCGGCGACGATCGCCGCGGTCGGCGTCGTGAAGGCCGCGACCTCCCCGGCCGACGCGCAGGCCACTGGCGGCACTATCAAGGTCGGCATCCTGCATTCTCTGTCCGGCACCATGGCGATCAGTGAAACCACGTTGAAAGACGTAATGCTGATGCTGATAGAGCAGCAGAACAAGAAAGGCGGCCTGCTGGGCAAGAAGTTGGAAGCTGTCGTGGTCGATCCGGCGTCCAACTGGCCGCTGTTCGCCGAAAAGGCACGGCAGCTTATCTCGGTGGATAAGGTCGCTGCAACATTCGGTTGCTGGACATCGGTTTCGCGCAAATCCGTGCTTCCGGTATTTGAAGAGCTGAACGGCATCTTGTTCTACCCCGTGCAGTATGAAGGCCAGGAGTGCAGCCGTAACGTCTTCTATACGGGGGCTGCGCCGAACCAGCAGGCGATCCCCGCGGTCGACTACCTGATGAAGGAAAATAAGGTAAAGCGCTGGGTGCTGGCAGGCACCGACTATGTCTATCCGCGTACGACGAACCAGATCCTGGAAGCCTACCTGAAGATGAAGGGCGTCGCACCGGACGACATCATGATCAACTACACGCCGTTCGGTCAGTCCGACTGGCAGAACATCGTGTCGTCGATCAAGAAATTCGGTTCGGCTGGCAAGAAAACGGCAGTGGTTTCGACCATCAACGGTGACGCGAACGTGCCATTCTACAAGGAATTGGGCAACCAGGGGATCAAGGCGACCGATATCCCGGTGGTGGCATTCAGCGTCGGTGAGGAAGAACTTGCCGGCGTTGACACCAAGCCGCTGCTCGGTCACCTCGCGGCGTGGAACTACTTCGAGAGCGTCGATACTAAAGAGAACAAGGCCTTCATCAAGGAATGGAAGGCGTTCACCAAGAACCCCAAGCGCACCACCAACGATCCCATGGAGGCGCATTACATCGGCTTCAACATGTGGGTGAAGGGCGTGGAGAAGGCCGGAACCACCGATCCCGACGCGGTTATCGATGCGCTGATCGGCGTATCGGTGCCGAACCTGTCCGGCGGCTACTCGGCGCTGATGCCGAACCACCACATCACCAAGCCGGTGCTGATTGGTGAGATCCAGCCGGATGGGCAGTTCAACATCGTCTCGGAGACCCCCGGCCTGGTGGTCGCTCAGGAATGGTCGCCCTACGTCGACGATACCAAGGATCTGATCGGCGATTGGCGGGCGCCCTTGAAATGCGGTGCGTTCAACGTGAAGACCGGCACGTGCACCGCAGGCAAGAAGGCTTAATCGCCTGATTGCCAGAAGGGGGCGGCCGTTTCCTCCCGGCCGCCCCCCACTTCTTTCGTCGAGCGAAGGGGTCGCGATGCACCGGATAATCGCGTTGCTGTTTCTGATCATCCTGGTGCTGCCCGCATCGCGATCCCACGCCGATACCACCGACGACGCGTATGATGAACTTTCGGCATCGGCCCTGGCTATTTCCCCGTCCAGTTTCGATTCGGTCCGGCAAGGGGTCGAGCAGCTTGCGGTATCGGGCGATCCGCGCGCCGCCGTGGTGATCGGTGCGCTGCATGACGGCATGCTGTTTGCCCGGGACGACCACCTGCTGTTCATTCAGCAACCGGACGGCAGCTACGCCGATGCGCGCACCGGGGTACCGGCGAAGGACGTGACCGACGACGATGTGAAGTCCGTACGTGTCAACAACGCTGTCCGGAGCGCCATCGACGCGGCGCTCGGTAGCCTGCAACTCTTCGCACCGGATGCGCCGACACGGTTGCAGGCTGCGTCGGCGGTGTTCACCTCGCATGATCCTGCCGCCCTGCCGGCGTTGGACAAGGCGCTGGCCAAGGAGACCAATCCCGAGGTGAAGCGGCGCATGGAGCAGGCGAAGGCCGCTGCGTTGCTGTCTGCTCCCGACGTCAGCCAGGCCGACCGGCTGGCGGCGGTGGCGACCTTGCGAGCGCGAGGCGATCAGGATTCACGCAGCTTGCTGTCGGCGCTGGCGGGTCAAACTGGCCCGGTCGCCGATGCCGCGAGCGCGGCGGTGGTTTCGATCGACCACGTGCTGCAGATCTGGAGTCTGGCGCAAAGCGTTTACTACGGTGTCAGTCTGGGTTCGGTACTGCTGCTCGCGGCTGCCGGTCTCGCTATCACCTTCGGCGTGATGGGCGTCATCAACATGGCGCACGGCGAGATGGTGATGATCGGCGCTTACGTAACGTTCGTCGTGCAGCAATTGATGCATGCGTATCTGCCGTCGTTGTATGGCATCAGCCTGCTGATCGCGGTGCCAATGGCCTTCCTGGTCTCGGGCGGAGTCGGTGTCGTGGTGGAGCGCAGTTTGATCCGCTGGCTGTATGGGCGTCCGTTGGAAACGCTGCTGGCGACATGGGGTCTGTCGCTGGTCCTGCAGCAGGTGGTTCGTTCGCTATTTGGCGCCAATAACCAGCAAGTCGACACGCCAGGCTGGATGAGCGGCGCTTACCAACTGGGAGGGCTGACCCTGACCTGGAACCGGATGTACATCATCCTGTTCGCGTTCCTGGTCGTAGCGGCGCTGATGGCCGCGCTGCGTTATACGCCGCTGGGGCTTCGGATGCGGGCGGTCACCCAGAACCGCCGGATGGCCGCGGCGATGGGCATCCGGACTCCGTGGATCGACGCGCTGACATTCGGACTTGGGTCGGGCATCGCCGGGATCGCAGGAGTGGCGCTGTCGCAGATCGACAACGTGTCGCCCAACCTTGGGCAAGGCTACATCATCGACAGTTTCATGGTCGTTGTGTTCGGCGGTGTCGGCAATCTCTGGGGCACGACACTGGGAGCGCTCACTCTGGGTATCGTCAACAAGTTCCTGGAGCCGATCGCCGGAGCGGTGTTGGCTAAGATCGTCGTGCTGGTCTTGCTGATCCTGTTCGTGCAGCGCCGTCCGCGCGGCATGTTCCCGCTCAAGGGACGGGCGGTGGAGGCATGACGCTCGATCGTACCAGCACAATAACGCTCGTCGCGGTCATGGGAGCGGCGCTGCTTCTGGCGCTGTTGAACCAGATGACGGCGGTTGGATCGGCTGCCCATGTGCCGACGTATATGATCGCCCTGGCCGGGAAATATCTTTGCTTCGCGATGCTGGCCCTGGCCGTCGATCTGGTCTGGGGTTTCGCGGGCATTCTTTCGCTGGGTCACGCGGCATTCTTCGCCTTGGGTGGTTACGCCATGGGCATGTACCTGATGCGGCAGATTGGCACCCGAGGCGTCTATGGCAACGCGATGTTGCCTGATTTCATGGTGTTCCTGGGGTGGAAGGAGCTGCCCTGGTATTGGCACGGTTTCGAATGGTTCGGTTTTGCGATCCTGATGGCGATCGTGGTGCCCGCGGCATTGGCAGGTGTGTTCGGCTGGCTGGCGTTCCGCTCGCGAGTGACAGGGGTTTATCTGTCGATCATCACCCAGGCGCTGACCTACGCGCTGCTGCTGGCATTTTTCCGCAACGATATGGGATTCGGCGGCAACAACGGGCTGACCGATTTCAAGGACATCCTGGGGTTCAACGTCCAGGCGGATTCGACACGGTCGGCGTTGCTGGTGATCTCCGCATTGTTGCTGTGCGGGCAGTTCCTGCTGGCCCGATTTGTTGTCGATTCGCGCTTTGGAAAAATCCTGATCGCCGTGCGGGACACCGAGAGCCGCACACGTTTTCTGGGATATCGGCCGGAATCGTATAAGCTGGTGGTGTGGGTTCTATCCGCGGTGATGGCTGGGATCGGGGGCGCGCTTTACGTGCCTCAGGTCGGTATTATCAACCCGAGTGAATTCGCGCCCGGAAATTCAATCGAGGCGGTGATCTGGGTGGCGGTTGGCGGCCGCGGCACGTTGGTGGGCGCGATCCTGGGTGCGATCATCGTGAACTTCGGCAAAACCTGGTTCACCGGCGCACTGCCGGAAGTCTGGCTCTACGCGCTCGGTGCAATGTTCATCTTCGTCTCACTGTTCTTGCCTCGTGGTGTCATGGGCCTGTTCCGAACGCGCCAGACCAAGGAGCCGGAGCCGCCGGCGGTCGCCGCTGCGCACGAGGTGACAGGATGAGCGATACCGACACGCTGCTCTACCTTGATGGTGTTACGGTCACCTTCGATGGGTTTCGGGCGCTGAACGCTCTGTCGCTGGTGTTGAACGAAGGAGAGATGCGGGCGGTGATCGGCCCGAACGGTGCCGGCAAGACCACGATGATGGATGTGATCACGGGAAAGACCCGGCCCGATACCGGCAAGGTGGTGTTCTCCAAAGGTACCGACCTGACCAAACTGGATGAGCCGGCGATCGCGTCATTGGGTATCGGGCGCAAGTTCCAGAAACCGACCGTGTTCGAACCACAGACGGTTTGGGACAATCTGTTGCTCGCCCTGGCGGGCGATCGCGGTACCCGGTTCATGATGTTCGCCCGCGAAACCGCCGACGAGAAACGACGAATTGAATCGATCCTGGAGACGACCCGGCTTACCGAACACCGGTGTCGACGCGCGGCGGACCTGTCGCATGGGCAGAAGCAGTGGCTGGAAATCGGCATGCTGCTTGCGCAGGAACCTCAGTTGCTGCTGGTCGACGAGCCAGTGGCTGGCATGACGGATGCCGAAACCGCGCAGACCGCGGTGTTGCTGCGGGAGATCAATCGTACCCGGAGTGTGGTGGTGGTCGAGCACGACATGGCTTTCGTTCGAGCTCTGGATGTCAAGGTGACAGTGCTGCACGAGGGGTCGGTCCTGTCAGAGGGCTCGATCGACTTTGTAAGTGATGATCCGAAGGTCATCGAAGTGTATCTGGGGCGCTGATGCTGGAAGTCGAAAAAGTAGACCTGCATTACGGCGCCGCGATCGCGTTGCGTCAGGTCTCCATTACGGTCGACGTTGGCGCTGTGACCTGTTTGCTCGGGCGCAACGGGGTCGGCAAGACATCAATGTTGCGTGCGATCGTGGGAGCTCATCCGATCTCGGCTGGAACCATCCGTTGGGAAGGGGAGAACATTTCCCGTCTGCCGATGTACGAGCGGGCGCGCCGGGGTGTTGCCTGGGTACCGCAGGGGCGGGATGTTTTTCCGCTGCTCACAGTCAAGGAAAATCTGGAAACTGGGTTCGCCGTGCTGCCGCGTGGCGAGCGCAAGGTGCCGGATGAGATCTTCGATTTGTTTCCAATCCTGAAAACAATGTTGCGACGGCGCGGCGGCGATCTTTCGGGCGGCCAGCAGCAACAATTGTCGATTGCGCGGGCACTGGTGATGAAGCCCCGATTGATCGCGTTGGACGAGCCGACCGAAGGGATCCAGCCGAGTATCATCAAGGATATCGGGCGGGTGATAGCGCTGTTGCGGGCCAGGGGGGATATGGCCATCCTGCTGGTGGAACAGTATTTCGATTTCGCCCAGGAGTTGGCGCTAACGATGGTCGTGATGGATCGCGGCGACATCGTCCTGGCGGGCCGGCAAGAGGACCTCGACGAGGCTGATGTACGACGGCGGCTCTCTGTCTGAACCCGGTTTGCTGCAACGCGCGGTCGGGGAACTGCGTGTGGTTGTCAAGCGGTTCGGACCGGAAACGGTGCTGGACGAGCTACGCCAGGTAGGCTGCCTAAAGGCTCGTTTTCCACGCCGGATCGTGTCAGGCTGGATGGATATCGTGATGCTGAACACCGGCGGCGGGGTCGCCGGTGGGGATCGCCTGGATGTCGCGATCGGGCTCGGGGCTGGCACGCAGGCCACGATCGCGGCGCAGGCAGCGGAGCGGTTCTATCGGGCGCTGGCCGCGGATGCGCCGTCTCGGGTGCGAACTAGATTGACCGTGCAGGCCGGAGCGTCGCTGGAATGGCTGCCGCAGGAGACGATCCTGTTCGATCGTTGCGCACTGGATCGCCGGCTGGAGGTCGACATCGCGCCGGATGCATGTTTTCTGGGTGTCGAGACCGTCGTGTTCGGTCGGGCGGCGATGGGAGAGCGGGTGCGGCAGGGCTGGCTGCGGGATCTGATCCGAGTCAGGCGGGGCGATCAACTGCTGCTGCACGACGCGATCCGACTGGATGGCGAGATCGATGCGAGCCTGCAGCGAGCGGCCATCGGCGGCGGGGCCAATGTTGTGGCGACCGTGGTCTATGTGGCGCCTGATGCAGGGGATAAACTGAACGCGGTGCGAACCGCGATGGGGCCAGCCGAGGCCGGGGCGAGCGTGTGGAATGGGATGCTGATCGCGCGCATCCTCGGCACTGGAAGCGCGTCGGTGCGTAGGACGGTGATTGCGGCGTTAGACGTATTGCGCGACGCTCGTCCACTGCCGCGTGTATGGTTATGCTGATCGAATGATGGAACGGCCGGAATGAATCTGACTCCGCGAGAGAAAGATAAGCTTCTGATTTCCATGGCTGCCATGGTCGCGAGGCGGCGCCTGGAGCGAGGCGTAAAGCTGAACCATCCCGAGGCGGTGGCGCTGATTACGGATTTCGTCGTGGAAGGTGCGCGCGATGGCCGCAGTGTCGCCGACCTGATGGAAGCCGGGGCGAAGGTGCTGACGCGCGATCAGGTGATGCCGGGAATTTCGGAAATGATTCATGACGTGCAGGTGGAGGCCACTTTCCCGGACGGGACGAAGCTGGTCACCGTGCACGAGCCGATACGGTAGCGAGGCGAAACATGATCCCCGGTGAACTTCTCCCCGAACCTGGCGACGTTGAGTTGAATGCCGGCCTGCCGCGCAGCGTGCTGACTGTGGCCAACACCGGCGATCGGCCGATCCAGGTTGGCAGCCATTATCATTTCGCGGAGACCAACGCCGCGCTGTCGTTCGACCGCGGCGTTGCCAAGGGTCAGCGACTCGACATCGCCGCCGGCACCGCCGTGCGGTTCGAGCCTGGGCAGACCAGGGAGGTCACTTTGGTTCCTTATCGCGGCATCCGAGCTGTGTATGGATTTCGGGGCGATGTCATGGGGGCACTGGACTGATGGCACGCATCACCCGCGCTGCTTATGCAGACATGTTTGGGCCGACCACAGGAGATCGTGTACGGCTGGCCGACACCGACCTGATCGTCGAGGTCGAGAAGGATTTCACCATCTACGGCGAGGAGGTGAAGTTTGGCGGCGGCAAGGTGATCCGCGACGGCATGGGTCAATCGCAATGTTCTCAGGCGCAGGGCGCGGTCGATACAGTCATTACAAACGCACTGATCATCGACCATTGGGGGATCGTCAAGGCGGACGTCGCGATTACCAACGGCCGGATTGCCAAGATCGGCAAGGCGGGCAATCCGGATGTTCAGCCTGGCATCGATATCATTATCGGACCGGGGACCGAAGTGATCGCCGGCGAAGGCAAAATTCTGACGGCCGGCGGAATCGACGCGCATATTCATTTCATCTGTCCGCAACAGGTGGATGATGCCATCGCCTCCGGCATAACGACGTTGGTCGGTGGAGGGACCGGACCGGCGACCGGCACCGCTGCCACCACATGCACACCAGGTCCGTGGCATCTCGCGCGGATGCTGCAGGCGGCGGAGGGATTGCCAGTCAACATCGCCTTCGCCGGCAAGGGAAACGCGTCCCAACCGCAGGCGCTGGAAGAGATGCTTCGTGCCGGCGCGAGCTGTCTAAAGCTGCACGAGGATTGGGGCACCACACCGGCCGCGATCGACAACTGCCTGTCGGTGGCGGATCGTTTCGATGTTCAGGTGATGATCCATACCGACACGCTGAACGAATCCGGCTTCGTGGAGGACACGATCGCGGCGTTCAAGGGCCGCACGATCCATGCGTTCCATACCGAGGGCGCCGGCGGTGGCCACGCGCCGGACATCATCAAGGTTGCCGGGCTGGCGAACGTGCTGCCTAGTTCCACCAATCCGACGCGTCCGTACACGGCCAATACGCTGGACGAACATCTCGACATGCTGATGGTGTGCCATCACCTGGACAGCTCCATCCCCGAGGATGTTGCGTTCGCGGAAAGCCGTATCCGCAAGGAAACCATTGCCGCCGAGGATATCCTGCACGACCTGGGTGCGCTTTCGATGATGTCATCCGACAGCCAGGCAATGGGCCGGGTCGGTGAGGTCATCATCCGCACATGGCAAACGGCACATAAAATGAAGACCCAACGCGGCGCCCTACCCGGCGATACTGATCGAAACGACAATGCTCGGGTCAAGCGCTATATTTCAAAGTACACTATAAATCCGGCAATTGCCCAGGGATTCTCGAGCGAGATCGGTTCGATTGCGGTCGGAAAGTTGGCCGACCTGGTGCTTTGGTCGCCGGCATTTTTCGGGGTAAAGCCTGATCTGGTCATCAAGGGTGGAACGATCGCCTGTGCGCCGATGGGCGATCCGAACGCATCCATTCCGACGCCGCAGCCCGTGCATTATCGCCCGATGTTCGGTGCGATCGGTCGCGCGATGGCGGCTAGCTGTATCACTTTCGTTTCGAGCGCGGCAATCGACGCCGGGATCGGCAAGGCACTGGGTCTGGAACGTCGCTTGGCGGCGGTGTCGAATACCCGCGGCAGTATCGGCAAGAAAGCGATGATCCACAACGATGCCACTCCGGTGGTCGAGGTCGACGCCGAAACCTATGAGGTGCGCGCCGATGGCG
>JAQGHW010000923.1 GCA_028291505.1 Rhodopila sp.
ATGCTGCCGCCAGCCGAACGCAAGGCGGCCTCGTTCCGCATCGCCGCGCTGAACAGCACCGCCAACCAGTTGCTCACCGGCGTCGGCCCGTTGCCCGCTCGGCCCGTCATCCCCAAACGCTCCTGACGCGGAGCCGAGCGCAAACCCCCGAACGCAGCCGCGTAGAAAACAAGAAACGCAGGCGGTAAGAGTCGCTCGTTTCTCCCACGGATACATCACAATGCCGTCGATAAGCCGAAAATCCGGAATGACTATAATCTACAACCGGTTACTGACCATTAGACATCAGCTCGACAGAGGAAACCGCACATTGGCGTGACGTCGTCTTCCCGACACTATCTTACCACGGGCCGAACAAAAACCGCACCCACTATCCCCTGGCGAAACAGGAACAGGAGACATCCAATGCGGATTTTCGCGGCTTTCGCCACAGCGTCGTTTCTGGCCGCCTCGCCCTGCATGGCCCAGATCGTCATCAGCCCCGGCGGCAATGACTCCGCTCGCCACGAATACCGTGCCGACCAGCAGGAACACGCCGCGCAATACGACCAACACCGGGCGCGTCAGGACGCGGCGGTTGGCAATTATCGCGGCGCGGCGCAGGCGCAGGATGAGGCGCGGCACCACCAGGCAATGGCCGAAGATCAGGAACATCGCGCGGATCGCGACAGCCGTGGCGGCGTGCGGGTAGAGATCGGCCACTGACACCGGGTCAGCGCACCGGGCGCCGAATGCGGCTCGATGCAAAATTTGGCGACCCGGCCATGACACGGGAACTCCGTCCGTGCCACGATGTGCCCAGAGCGACATCGGCGGACGGAGGTTTCGTGTATGGCATGGCGTATCGGCGTCGATTCCGGCGGGACCTTCACTGACGTCTGTTTGTTCGATGATAAGACCGGTGCGGTAGCGGTGTGGAAGGTTGCATCCACGCCGGACGATCCGTCGCGCGGAATCGCCGCCGGTGTCGCGCAGAGTATCGATCGCGTTGGCGCCTCCCCCGGGTCGGTAGGCTATTTCGGGCACGGTACAACGGTCGCGACGAACGCCCTGATCCAGCACAAGGGCGCGCGAACCGGATTGATCACCACCGACGGGTTCCGCGACCTACTGGAGATCGGGCGGCAGAAGCGGCCTGATTTGTACGACATTCAGATCGACAAGCCCGACGTCCTGGTAAGCCGGGATCTGCGGTTGGAAGTGCCGGAACGCGTGCGGCATGACGGCACGATCGAAGTGCCGCTTGACCAGGCAGCGGTTCGCGCGGCGGTTCGGTCGCTAAAGGCTGCCGGCGTAACCGCGGTCGCGATTTGCTTCCTCTATGGTTTCGTCACCGAAACCCATGAGGCGATCGCCGCGCAAATCCTGGCGGATGAATTTCCCGAGGCCTTTGCCAGCATCTCCCATGCCGTCGCACCCGAATTCCGGGAGTTCGAGCGAATGTCCACCGCCGTGGTAAACGCGTACCTCGGACCGGTGATGCAGGCGTACATCCGGCGATTGGGCGACCGGCTGACCAGTCTGGGGCTGACTGCCGCCCCCCATCTGACGCAGTCGAACGGCGGCGTGATCAGTTTCGAGCAAGCTGCCGCGCTGCCGGTGCGGACGGTATTGTCCGGCCCATCCACCGGAGTCGTGGGTGCGCGGGAGGTCGGGCGCCAGGCCGGATTCGCCGAACTCATCACGTTCGATATGGGTGGAACCAGCACCGACGTGGCGTTGCTGTCGGGTGGCGAATGCCGAATGGCCAGCGAGGCGGTCATCCACGGCTATCCGATCAAGGCGCCGATGCTGGATATCCATACCGTGGGCGCCGGTGGCGGCTCGATCGCATTCGTCGATAGTGGCGGACTGCTGAAAGTAGGGCCGCGCAGTGCCGGGGCCGACCCGGGGCCAGTTTGTTACGGACTCTCAGGCGACGAACCGACCGTAACGGACGCCAACATGGTGTTGGGAACGCTGCATCCGTCGTTCCTGCTGGGTGGCCGGATGCCGGTGCGGCACGATCTGGCGGTGGCCGCCGTCACCCGGCTGGCGCACCGGCTGGGGCTGGACATGATGCGGACCGCTCAGGGGATCGTTTCTGTCGTGACGGCGAATATGGCGCGCGCGATCCGGGTGATTTCGGTGCAACGCGGATACGATCCTCGGGACTACACGCTGGTGGCGTTCGGAGGCGCCGGCCCGTTACACGCCGCCCGCTTGGCGCGGGAGCTGGAGATCGCGCGCGTCCTGGTGCCGGTTTCGCCCGGCATCCTCTGCGCCACCGGGCTCCTCCTGACCGACTTGCGCTCGGACTTCGCACTGACCCGGTTGACGCCGCTGGATGATGCGGCCTGGTCCGTGCTTCAGGAGGCGTTTTCCGTGCTGTCCGCCCGCGCCGAAGCCTGGTTCGACGCGGAGCAGATCGTGCCGGAAGCAAGACGGATCGTCTGCTCGATAGACATGCGGTATGCCGGCCAGAATTACGAATTGCCGATCAATCTGCCAGAGGATTCCGCAACAGGGGAACCCCGGGCTTCGGCAGCAGGGGAACCCCGGGCTTCCGCAACAGGGGGTGCCAGGCCTTCGGCAGCAGGGGGACCGCAGCCGATCCTGGCGCTGCTGGCCGATGCCTTCGCGGCGGCGCACCGGCGCCTGTATGGGTTCGCCCCCGACGATGAGCCCGTGCAACTGGTTACGTTTCGTGTGGAAGCATCGGCGGTGGTCCCCAAGGCGACCTTCGTCGCACAGCACGACGCCGGTCCCGACGCCACCGGCGCGATCACCGGCAATCGCCAGGTCTGGCTGCCGGAGGCCGGCGGTTTCGTCGACTGCCCGATCTACGACCGAACGTTGCTACGGGCAGGGAACAAATTCGCCGGACCCGCGGTGGTCGAACAAATGGACGCCACGACAATCGTCCTTCCCGGAATGATCGGCCGGATCGAACCCTATCTGAATCTAATCCTGGAGGCGGCATGATAGACCCCATCACGATCGAGGTGATCGGCAGCGCCCTGTCCTCCATCGTCGAGGAAATGGGAGAAGCGCTGATCCGAGCATCGTATTCTACGAATATCAAGGAGAGAAGGGACTGTTCGACCGCGCTGTTCGACCTCGACGGCCGCACCCTGTGCCAGGCCGAACACATCCCGATGCACCTGGGCAGTTTCCTGGATCTGATCCCGCACATCATGAAACGACATCCGATGTCGGAGATGCGTCCGGGCGACGTGTTCTGCGGCAACGATGCCTATGAAGGCGGCGGCACCCACCTGCCCGATATCGTGCTGGCGGAACCGGTGTTTGTCGACGGCGTAATGATTGCCTGGGCGGTGAACCTCGCGCATCACGCCGATTTCGCCGATCGCGGACACGCCCATATCTATCAGGAGGGACTGCGTATTCCGCCTATACGCCTGTATCGCGCGGGGGTGCTGCAGGAGGACGTCCAGGCGCTGATTCTGCTGAACTGCCAGGTGCCGCGAGAACGCCTTTCCGACCTTCGCGCGCAGATGGCGGCGAACCGATTGGGCGTGCAGCGCCTGGCGGGGCTGTGCGCCAAATACGGGCGCGAAACGGTCCTGCGGGCGGCCGCGGCATTGCAGGATTACGCCGAACGCAAGATGCGGGCCGGAATCGGCGCGGTTCCAGACGGGGTCTACCGCTTCGCCGACCGTTACGATTGCCCGGAAGTCGACGGGGAACTGGATCTGTCCTGCGCGATCACCGTGCAGGGTGACCAGATGCACCTGCAGTTCGAGGCGCCGCCGCAGGTGCGGGCCGGCTTGAACATGAC
Organism: Rhodopila sp.; assembly: GCA_028291505.1. Taxonomy (GTDB): domain Bacteria; phylum Pseudomonadota; class Alphaproteobacteria; order Acetobacterales; family Acetobacteraceae; genus Rhodopila. Next base: position 3,782 of record JAQGHW010000923.1, read on the forward strand.
GATGACGGCGCTGCTTTCAACCGTCTATTACGCGGTCAAGACGATTGTCGATCCCACCATCCTGCCTAACGCGGGCCTCGCGCGTCCGCTTACCGTGTCCGCACCGGCAGGCAGTATCGTGAATTGCTCGCATCCGGCGGCGGTGAACGGCCGGTTGTCGCTGTGTCAGCGGGTGGTCGACCTGATCTTCGGGGCACTGGCGCAAGCGGTGCCGGAGCAAGTGACCGCCGCCCCCAACGGTGCCTGCTTTTCCATTACGTTCGCGGGTCATCAACCGGGGGACAACGCACTTTGGGTCTATCTGGAAACGATCGGCGGCGGGTCCGGCGCGCGGTTCAACAAGGACGGGCTGGATGGGGTGCATGTGCATATGACCAACACCTCCAACCTGCCGGTGGAAGCGTTGGAACTGGAGTATCCGCTGACCCTGATGCGTTATGAACTGGTCGACGGGTCCGGCGGCGCCGGCCAATATCGCGGCGGGATGGCGATACGGCGGGTTTATCGCGCGGACCATGATTGCCATGTCCGGGTCGATGGCGCCCGGATGCTGTCGGCGCCCTGGGGCCTGGCGGGTGGACTGGCCGGGGGCATGGCCTCGATCGCTGCCTCGGTGCCGTTGAACCGCGGATCAGGGATGCTGCGGCGCGGCGACACGATCGAAGTCGTTACGGCCGGATCCGGTGGCTACGGACCCCCCGCCGCTCGGGATCCCCATGCCGCGGCACGGGATTTCGCCGAGGGTCGGATCAGCCAGGCAACCTTGCGCGACGTGTACCGGATATGACGTCCACCCCCGTGCTCCTCGTCATGACCAGACCGGTGCGATGTCAGAACGACATTTGGGTGCCGAACTGGGGGCCGAGGAATGGCCCGGTGTGACCGTTGCGGATCAATGGAAAACCCCAGCTCAACCGCAACGCTGCGTTCGGGGTCAGCTGCCAGGTCAGGCCCGGCCCCGTACTCACCATTTCCAGCCAGGATCGCTCGAGCCCAGCCTGATCCCGATGACTCCATGCGAAAGTGCATCGGCACAGAACCAGATCGTTACGGTATTGTCCACGATCTTTTGCCCGCACCCCTTGGTCAACCCCGGGCAACGGCGTACAATCACGCTCCCGATTCAGGAGACCGCACGATGCCTTTCGCCACGACCGAAGACGGTGTTCGCCTGCACTATGAAGAGTCCGGCTCCGGCGTACCGGTCATCTTCGTCCATGAGTTCGCCGGCGACCACCGCGCCTGGGAAGCCCAAATGCGGCATTTCGGCCAGCGCTACAGGGCGATCACGTATGCCGCGCGGGGTTATCCGCCGTCCGATGTGCCGGATGACGCCGCGAAATACTCCCAGGCTCGGGCGGCGGACGACATCGCGGCGGTGCTCGATCACCTGCGGATCGAAAAAGCCCATATCGTCGGCCTGTCGATGGGTGGATTCGCCACGCTGCATTTCGGGTTCCGGCATCCGGCGCGCGCCCTTTCGCTGTGCGTCGCCGGCTGCGGCTACGGCGCCGAAAAAGGCCAGCGCGACAGGTTCCGTTCGGAAGTCGCCGCGGTTGCCGCTTTCCTCGACGAAAACGGCATCGAGGCCTTCGCCGCCAAATACGCCTACGGCCCGACCCGGGTGCAGTTCGAGAACAAAGACCCACGCGGTTTCGACGAGTTCAAGCGCCAGCTTGCGGAGCACTCGGCGGTCGGGGCGCGGAACACCCAGCTTGGCGTGCAGGGGGAGCGGCCGTCGCTGTACGAGCTGACCGACCAGATGGCGGCGCTGACGGTTCCGACGTTGATCCTGACCGGCGACGAGGACTGGCCGTGCCTGCAACCCGCGCTGCTGATGAAGCAGACGATCCCGTCGGCCGCACTGTCGGTGATGCCGAACTGCGGACATACGATCAACCTGGAAGACCCGGATCAGTTCAACCGGCTGGTGGGGGACTTCATCGTCCAGGTCGATGCCGGACGCTGGCCGAATCGCGATCCGCGGGCGATGGTTACTTCGATCACCGGGATGAAGTAGTGGTCCCAACCGCATTACGACGATCCTGTGATTGGACCGGTGGTGGGTGCAACCGATACGATTTGTAGCAATGATGTCGCGCTATTTTCTGCTGTTTGCCTGTGTCGGCGCGCTGTCGGGCTGTGGCTCCCTCCTGACAGCGTCGACGGCCGACGTAGCGGGTATCGCCGGCGCCGGTATCGCTAACGCGGTAAGCAAGAACCCCGCCGCCGCGACGGGCATCGGGCTGGGTGTCGCGGCCGCCGCGAATGCCGGCCTGCAGTATGCCGAACGCAACGTGCATCGAGTCGAGCAGGACCAGATCGCGCAGACCGCGGGGCCCCTGGCACCTGGTGTCGTCGGCCATTGGAGTGTCACACACACCGTCCCGATCGAGAACGACGAGCACGGCGACCTGGTTGTTACCCGCCTGGTGGGGGCTGCTGACTTCAACTGCAAGGAAATCGTGTTCTCAGTCGATACGATCGAGAAGCAGGTCCCGAAGCGGGCATTCTATACCGCCACCGTTTGCCAGGATGGCGCGAACTGGAAATGGGCATCGGCCGAACCGGCGACGGCGCGATGGGGTTCGTTACAGTAATGCCGGGGCCAGTGACGCCGGGGCCAGTGACGCCGGGGGCGATGAGGATGTCGCTGATGGCTGTGGTCCTCTTGCTCGCGGGCTGCAATTCGGTGGCGCAGATCGCCGCGGTGGTGACGGGCGGGGCCAGCGGCGCGGCGACCGGCAGTCCGGCCGTCGGGTTCGCCGTCGGTGTGGCGGTCGACGCTGGCGCTACTTATGTGCTCCGCTATTACGGCCGGAGCCGCCAGGGGGCGGAACAAGACGCCATCGCTCAGGTCGCCGGGGAATTGCCGGTCGGCACCGAGGCCGCATGGAAGATCGAGCACACCATCCCGATCGGCGACGAACACGGGCGGTTGCAGGTGGTCCGGGTGATCGACTCGCCGCTGGCCATGTGCAAGGAAATCGCGTTCTCGGTCGAGGACGGTAAAGGCGACAAGATGAAGCGCGCGTGGTTCACCTCCGACATCTGCAAGCAGGCCGAAGCCTGGAAGTGGGCCTCGGCCGAACCGGCAGTGGAACGCTGGGGCTTCTTGCAGTAACCCGATGCTGTATCGGCGAACTGACAGCGCCCTGACACCAGACGGAGCCAGACATGTCCCAGCCAACCCAAGCCCCCGCAACCATTACCGCCGGCGGGGCCATCCTGGCTCGACTGAAAGTGGTCGGTGTGGACTACATCTTTGCCAACTCCGGCACCGACTTCCCGCCCATCATCGAGGGACTGGCAGAGGCATCGGCCAAGGATATCGCCTTGCCCCGGGCGATCGTCATTCCGCACGAGCACGCCGCCATGGGCATGGCGCACGGGTACTATCTGGCGACCGGCCGAGCCCAGGCGGTCATGGCGCACACCAATGTCGGGCTGGCGAATTGTGCGATCGGGGCGATCAATGCGGCCACCGAACATGTGCCGGTGCTGCTGTTCTCCGGCCGGACGCCGGCGCTGGAGCAGGGGCGGCTGGGGGCCAGGACGGTGCCGATCGGCTGGGGCCAGGAGATGCGGGACCAGACGGCGCTGGTGCGTGAGGCGACGAAATGGGACTACGAACTGCGGTTTCCCGAACAGGCGCTGGAGGTTGTCGACCGCGCCTACGCTGTCGCGTGTTCCACTCCGCGGGGGCCGGTCTATGTCAGCCTGCCGCGGGAGGTGCTGTGCGGCCTGTGCCCGTCCGAAGCGCTGCATGAGCCAAGCCGGATGGCGCCGGTTCAATTCGGCCCGACGGCGGCCGCGCTGGAACAAGCCGCCGCGTTGCTGGCCGGGGCGCGGAATCCGGTCATCGTGGCGCAGCGGGGGGCGGGATCGGCGGAGGGATTCTCCCAGCTCGCGGCGCTAGCCGATGACTGGGGCATTCCGGTGGTCCAGTACTGGGCCATTCAGCTGGCGATCGCGACGGATCATCCGATGTCGGTGGGCACCAATCCCGAACCCTGGATCGGCGAGGCGGATGTGGTCCTGGTGCTGGATTGCCTCGCACCATGGTCGCCCGCTGCTCATAAGCTGGCGCCGGGATGCAAGGTGATCCAGGCGGGTCCGGACCCGCTGTACAGCCGCTTTCCGGTGCGTAATTTCCAGGCGGACCTGTCGCTGGCGGGTGAGACGGCGGACATCATCCTGGGTTTGGCGCGCGCCATGCGGCCGCATCTGGCGGCGCGGTCGGATGCATGCGCGGTTCGGCGCGCTGATGTGGCCGGCAGGGCGGGCGATATCCGGGGCGTTGTCCGGCGGGCGGCGGAAAAGGGCGGCGAGGGCGAACTGATGACCAAGGAGTGGGTCAGCCTGTGCCTGTCGCGCGCGATCGAGGATCGCGAGGCAACGGTGCTGTCCGAACTCGGCTGCCCGATGGACCCGATGACCCTGCGCGCGGCCGAAAGCTGGTATCAGGAGCCGCATTCCGGGGGCCTGGGCTGGTCCGTGCCCTGCGCACTGGGCATGCAGCTGGCACAACCGGAGCGGCTGATCATCGCGACCATGGGCGACGGGTCTTACATGTTCGCGAACCCCGTTGCGTGCCACCAGATCGCTGAGGCGCTGAACCTGCCGGTGCTGCTGCTGGTGTTGAACAATCGCGAATGGGGCGCGGTCCGGAAGTCGGTGCTGGGCACCTATCCGGACGGTTACGCGTCGCGGGTTAACCAGATGCCGCTGGTCTCGCTGGATCCGACGCCCGACTTCACCAAGGTCGCGGCGGCGAGCCGAGCGTGGACGGCGCGGGTGGACGGGCCCGGGGAACTGGCGGGGGTTCTGGCGGCGGCGATCGAACACGTCTCGACGACGCGGACGCAGGCGCTGGTGGAGATCCGGGTTGCGCCGTGACTTCCTGGAAGTGTTAGGTCGCACACTGGGGCGTGCATTAACCAAGCGTTAACTGTTGGCTGGTATCTTACGATCCTGCCGTCAGGAAGAGTTATGGGTCACTCCGCTGCCTTAGTGCCGCCCGGGAACCGCAAACAGCGCCATCCCGCTACATTTGCGACGGCTGCGCGGATGCATCAGGAAGGCCGGTTGGCGGAGGCTGAGGCGATGTACCGCAAGGTGATCGCCGCCAACCCTCGGGATGCCGGCAGCCTGATCAATCTTGGGCTGATCACCTTCCAGTCGCACCGGTTGGAGGAAGCGGCGCGCTGGTTCCGCCAGGCCACACGGATCATGCCGGACCACGTGGACGCCCATATCAACCTGGGTGCGGTCTGTCGCGCGCTCGGCCGGCCGGAGGAGGCGGTGGAGAGCCTGCACCGGGCGCTGATCCTGCAGCCGGAGAGTGCGCTGGCTCATACGATTCTGGGGCAGGTGCTGCGGTCGCAGGAGCGGCTGGATGAGGCGATCGGGCATTTTCGCGTGGCGCTTGCGCAGGAGCCGGCGTCGCTTCAGGCGGGCTTTCAGCTGGCCGCCACGCTGACCGAACAGGGCCAGCCGGCCGCGGCGATCCCGCTGCTGGTGGAGGTGCTGCGGCAAAGTTCGGAGATGCCGGATGCGTGGAACGAGCTGGGCCTGGCCTGCGACCAACTGGGCCAGACGGAGGACGCGGCCACCCACTACACCACCGCGCTGCGGCTGCTGCCGACGTTCTGGGTGGCGCATTACAATCTGGGCGGCGCCAGGCAACGGCAGGGCCGGCTGGCGGAGGCGGCGGAACACTGCCGCGAGGCGCTGCGGCTGCAACCGAATCTGTCGCCTGCGCATATCCGTCTGGGGCAGGTTCAGA
>JAQGHW010000936.1 GCA_028291505.1 Rhodopila sp.
TGATCGAACGCGGCAAGCAGGCGGCAGCATATTTCCTGGAGACCGCGGTTGCGGATATCGAGTTCTCGCGCGGGCGCTTCACCATCGCGGGCACCGATCGCAGTATCGGAATCATGGACCAGGCGGAACGATTGCGGGCGGGGGTTCGCCTGCCCGATGATGTGCCGGCCACACTGGATGTCAGCCACGTCTTCAAAGGTGTACCCTCGGCTTTTCCCAACGGCTGCCATATCGCCGAGATCGAACTCGACCCGGATACCGGTGTGGTGGAGGTCGTCGGTTATGCAACAGTCAATGACTTCGGTGTACTGGTGAACCCGATGCTGGTGGAAGGCCAGGCGCATGGCGGCATCGCCCAGGGCATCGGACAGGCGCTGATGGAGATGGTTGCGTACGATGAAGATGGCCAGCTTATCACTGGATCCTACATGGATTATGCGTTACCCCGAGCAAACGATTTTCCGGGGCTGGGGTTCGAGAGTCATCCTGTTCCGGCGCGCACCAACTCATTGGGGGTGAAAGGATGCGGGGAGGCCGGATGTGCGGGATCCCTGCCGGCGGTGATGAACGCGGTGGTCGATGCGCTGGCGGAATTCGGCATCGCCCATATCGACATGCCGGCGACACCGTATCGAATCTGGCAGGCAATCCAGGCGGCGCGGGCATGATCGACGCGACGGAACTGATTGGCGTGCGGATGTCAGCCGACGGCAAACGGCTGCGGATCAGGATTCGTGACCAGGGCGGCCAGACGGTGTCGCTGACTTTGCCCACGTGCTGGATGAACGCGATGCTGAATGCTTTGCCGCGATCGTCCGGCGGCGATACCGTGCACCCACTGGATAGCTGGAGTATGGAACGGATGCACAACGGTCAGGATCTGGTCCTGACGCTGCGCACGCCCGAGGGAAAGGCGGTGTCTTTTGCCATGAAGCCCTGGCAGGTCGAGGGCATGGCAACCATTGCCACGTATGGCGGCGCCTCGGGGACAACGATACATTAAAGGCCTTTCCTGCACCCTGCCGGTGTTCTGGAATTTGCCGACAGCCTATTTCGGTGCGGCGACCGCAGCTGGCGGCATCGGCGCGATCAATACCATCGGCAATATGTCCGGCTATCTCGCGCCGTAGGTCCGAGACTGTTGTACGACCGAACCGGCGGTTACGTTGTGCCACTGATCGTTGCCGGTACGCTCGCGCTGTCTGCCCCCATCCTGATCTCTCTGTCCGGTATCCGGCGCTACCTTCAGCATCCGGAGCGCTCGGACCTGACGAGAGCCCCCGTGGCGACCCCGCGCTGAGTCAAGGCGCCGCAAGCCCAACAGCGTCGAAACCGTACCGTTGCAGGATCGCCTGTCCCTGTTCGGACATCACGAACAACGCGAAGCGTGCGGCCAGCGGATGATCCGATAGCACAACCATCCCGTAAGCCGGTCCAACCGACAGCGATGCCGGCATCGCAACGGACACCAGGCCGGGCACCTCCTGCATGACCTCGCCAAAGCCGCTGCAATAGCCCAGCATGATGTCGGCGCGATCGGCCAGGAAGACACCTTGGGTCGCACCGTGGCCAGCAACCAGGGGCGGCGTGTTGGGTCCTCCCACAAGCTTCAGCGCCTTGGTCTGCAACGTCGTCTGCGCACCGGGATGCACCGCTTCGGCACGCGCGAAAATCGCCCAGGCGTAGTCTCCGCCCGGGTCCGCCCCCGGCGTTGAGGTTGCCAGCCGCACCGCCGGATCCAGCATGCGGTCCAGCAAATTATCGGTGGTCAGGCCCGACCGACCCAACGCGCACAGTTTGTTGCGCGTGAACATGATCACCGGCTGACCCGCCCGCGCCAGCCTGCGCGGCTGTGCCATATCGGCGGAGGCCAGAATATCAACTGCCTCGCCACGTTCGATCCGTTCTCGCAACACCCCGGACGGTCCAAAAACGGGAACCGCGACGGCGCCGGGTGGGGCAGGAAACAGCTTCACCATTTCGGTGAAGGCGCCTCCAAGGCTGCCGGCCGCATAGATGCGCAGACTATCCGCCAACGCCGCCCGCGGCAGCAAAATCATTGCCACGACAAGCGCCATGGAAACCCTGAACATCTGGACCCTCGATCATCGCGTCGCTATATCCAACTCCGCATAGCACATACCGGACGGCGAGGGACCCCAACCAATGTCGACAACCGAACAGACCCGCCCCGTCGGCAGCCGCGTGCCGAACCATGCACGCATGCTGATCGACGGTGCCTGGGTGGACAGCGCGTCGGGCGCAAACCTGATGGTTGAGAATCCGGCACGGCGCACCGCGATCGCCTCCATCCCACGCGGCGCCAAGGAAGACGTCGATCGCGCCGTGCAAGCTGCCCACAAGGCGTTTCCCGCCTGGAGCAAAGTCCCGCCCCGCCAGCGCGGCCGCCTGCTGCTGCGCATCGCCGAGGCGATTGAAGCGCGGATCGAGGAACTCGCCCGCATTATCGCCGAGGAAACCGGTAACGCCCTCCGCACCCAGGCGCGCCCCGAGGCCACGCTGACCGCCGATATTTTTCGCTATTTTGGGGGCCTTGCCGGTGAGCTCAAAGGTGAAACGATACCGCTGGGTGAAAACGTGCTCAGCTACACCCGCCGCGAACCGCTCGGCGTGGTCGGTGCGATCATCCCGTGGAATGCCCCGGTCCTGCTGGGCGCTCTGAAGATCGCCCCCGCGCTATGCGCCGGCAACACCCTGGTACTGAAAGCCGCGGAGGACGCACCTCTCGGCGTGCTGTTGATGGCCGAAGTGTGCCAGGAATTCCTGCCCCCCGGCGTGCTGAATGTCCTCACTGGGCTCGGGGAGGAATGCGGCGGTCCGCTCGCGCAAAATCCGATCATCCAGAAACTGTCGTTCACCGGATCGACAGAGGTCGGCAAGATCATCATGCGCGCCGCCGCCGAACGTATCGTTCCGGTGTCGCTGGAACTCGGTGGGAAAAGTCCGTCGATCGTCTATCCCGATGCCGATGAGGATTGGGTGGTGGACGGCGTGATCTCCGGCATGCGCTTCACACGGCAAAGCCAGTCCTGCACCGCGGGATCGCGGCTGTTCCTGCATCAGGACATATTCGACAGCTTTCTGGGCAAGCTGACCACCAAGGTCCAGGCCCTGAAGCTCGGCGATCCGTTGGACGAGTCCACCGACATCGGCAGCATTATCAACGAGAAGCAGTTCCGGAAGATCTGCGGTTACGTCGATGAGGGTCTGAACCGCAAGGACGCTCGGCTGGTGTTCGGTGGCCTGCCGCCCAAGGACGGGCCGCTGAGCCAGGGCTATTTTGCCATTCCGACGGTGTTCGCCGATACCTCCAACGACTGGCGCCTGGCGCGCGAGGAAATCTTCGGGCCGGTACTGGTGGCGATCCCCTGGACGGACGAAGCCGATGCGATCCGCATGGCGAACGATAGTCATTACGGTCTGGCCGCCTATGTCTGGACGCATGAGATCGGCAGCGCGCTACGCGCCGCGCATGCGATCGAATCCGGCTGGGTGCAGGTGAATCAGGGGCTGGGGCAGCAACCCGGGCACTCCTACGGCGGGTACAAGCAAAGCGGCATCGGCCGGGAATTCTCGCTGGAGGGCATGCTCGACAGCTTTACCCAGCGGAAGAACGTTACCGTCAACATGAACGTGCCGCGGCGAGCCGGCTAAGCCTCCAGCGCGGCATCCCAATACAGGAAATCCAGCCATGTCCGGTGCAGATTTTCCCTGGAAACGTGCCACTTCGCCGCCTCATCGATTTGGTGCGGCGTCGGTTCGGCCGGCGCGCACCGCAGGCGCAAGCCGCTTTGCTTCAACGACCGGCTGCCCTTGAACAGATTGTCGGACTGGCAGCAGGTGACCACGTTGTTCCAACTGGTGATCCCACCGCGGGAACGCGGCACGATGTGATCGAACGTCAGATCCTTGGCCGGCAGGGTATCGCCGCAGTACTGGCAACTGAACCGGTCGCGCAGGAAGACGTGATAGCGGGTGAACGCCACCTTGCGGCGCTTATGGAAGCGCTTCAGGGCCACGACGGATGGGATCGGGAACGACTGCCGGGTCGAATGAACCTCAACGTCGTAGTTGATCACCGGATTGACGCGTTCCTGCAGGACCGCGACCAGGGCATCCTGCCACGACCAGACGGACAGCGGACCCCAGCTTAATGGCTGCATGTCCGCGTTCAGCACCAGCGTCTGAAGGTTTGGAATGTGGCTCACAGGCGGTGCGCCGGACATACCGCCGGGCTCGACACCAAACTGGGCAACTGGCATCCGCCAAAAGGCAAAAGCGACTCCCTTTCAACCGGAGCGCAACACCTGGGCGTTTAGATATCGTCGAGCCGCCAGATATTGTGCGCCGCCGAAAACCTGCGGGATTTATGACAGAGCGCCACCCGCGCCGCAACCCGCCTGTGTAAACACTGCCCCCGACTTCATTGTTTCGTCACGAAAATCCTCGCTGCAACGCCAGGGCGCCAAGCGAGATTCCGGTGTCGTCGATGCCGTGGCCGAGCCGCGGGATATAGTGGGCGTCCACCGGCACCCCGGCGGCGATCAATGCAGCCTCGGCGTCGTGGGAGCGGGAAACCGGGACGGCTTCGTCGGCCTCACCGTGAACCAGCAGCACTGGCGCGTGATTCGCCAGTTCGGCCGGCAAGGTTTCCGGGGCGATCAAGGCGCCCGAAAAGGCCAGGATGGCGCGCGGGGCAGCCGGCCGGCGCAGACCGGTAAACAGTGAGATCATTGCCCCCTGGCTGAAGCCCATGATCGCGTAGGCTTCGTCCGGAAGTTCGAGCCGGGTGAGTTCAGCATCGATGAACCCGTGCAGGTATGTCGCGGCGGTGCGGGCGCCGGCCTCCGCTACGGGTGGCGAGCGGTCGGCCACGCTCCACCATTGACGCCCGAAGCCGGAATCGTGCTGGAGCGGCGCATGGACCGCGGCAAACAGCGCGTCCGGACATGCGTGCTGCCAGGACGGGGCGAGGTCGATCAGGTCGAAGGCGTCGGCACCCAGACCATGGCAAAGGATGACCAACTGCCTGGGCTTCGCTTTGGAGGCAGGTCCCCAGTGGATTGCTTCGAGGGTTGGCATCAAGATGTCTCCCGTTCCGGCGCCGATGCGATACTCTACACTGGCGGTTTTCGGTCGTCCGCCGGTATCCTACTATCGCGCATGATACCCTGGCCGGACACCAGATGATTGTCACACGCTTCGCGCCAAGCCCGACGGGCTTCCTGCATCTTGGCCACGCACTCTCCGCGTTCAATGCATGGCAGCGGGCACGGCAGGGTGGTGGACGGTTCTTGGTAAGGCTGGAGGACATCGATCCTGGCCGTTGCCGTCCCGAATACGCCGACGCGATCCAGCAGGACCTGGCCTGGCTGGGCCTGGATTGGGATGGACCGGTACGGGTGCAGTCCCAGCACCTTCCCGAATACCAGGCAGTGCTGGATGGGCTGGTGGAACAGGGATTGGCATACCCTTGCTTCTGCACACGGGCGGCGATCGCCCGGGAGGTTGCCGCCTCGGCCGCGGCGCCGCATGGGCCGGATGGCGCGCCACTATATCCCGGCACATGCCGGTGCCTTTCGCCAACCGAGCGAGCGGACCGGATCGGTGCGGGGGAACGATTCGCGCTGCGGCTGGATATGGCGGCGGCGGTTCGACCCGGCCTGACGTATGAGGAGGAAGGCGAAGGCCCCGTCGCGTGTCACCCCGAACGGTTCGGCGACATCGTGCTGGCGCGCAACGACGCGCCGGCGAGCTATCATCTGTGCGTGACGCATGATGACACGGTGCAGGGCGTGACGCTGGTGAGCAGGGCGGTCGATCTGAAGCCGGCGACCGATCTGCATCGGCTGCTCCAGGCGCTGATGGGATGGCCAACACCGGTTTATGCGCATCACCGCCTGCTCACCGATGCGGCGGGCAGGCGGCTGGCGAAGCGAGATAATGCCGCGACGTTGAGATCGCTTCGCGCCGAGGGGGTCTCGGCGCGGTCGATCATCGAGCGTTTCGGTTAATCCCAGTAGTGCCAGTGGCCATGGTTCCAGTGGCGATGGTGCCAGCGGTGGTGGTGGTTCCAGTAGTCCGCCTGAGTGACCAGCGGCTGTGACGGCGCCAGGTGAATTCCGGCGGCCGACGGGGTAGCCGAGGCACCGACGGTCATGGCGGTCAGGCCGCCAAGCGCGACGGCGGCGAGAAGTATTTTACGCATCGAAATAGTCTCCTTTTAGGGCACAGATAATATGGCAACGGAATCTGAATTTACGAAGACAATATCCGGGTATTATCGCGACAACGAATTTGCGCTTCGTCATACGGCGGAGAATGGGATGGCCGGAACAGGGGCCTGCGGGACCATTCGTGGCTCCCGGGGCATGGTGACCCGTCCGATTGCCTATACGGACACGCCGTGACCGCCGAAACGTCGCAGTACTGAGCGGGTGCCCGATTCTCGACACCAGAATGTGATTTCGACCTCTGGAACCACGACCCTTGCCGGTCGTTGCGCGGTTCGTTTTGGCACCGCTTTCAGGGTGGCCGCTTCGCATTGTAGCATGGCTCCGAACAATTGAGGGGGGCGAGCATGAGTTCGGCCCAGCAGGACAAACCAGAGATGCGCAACCCGGAGGCGGGCAAGATCGCCGCAGTCACGGGTGCGGCAAGCGTTGGCGCCGCGTTCGGCCGGATCGGCGACCACCTGGGCGCATTGATCTGCTGCGCGGGTATGCTACGGACCGGTTTGATGAAAACCATGCCGATCGAGGCGTTTGACATCGTCTTGAACACCAACCTGCGCGGCAGGTTCCTGGGTGCGCAGAAAGCGCTGCCTTTACTTCGCCGAGCGGCAACGGTGGAGAACCCATCGCGGGTTGTGCTGTTGTCCT
>JAQGHW010000944.1 GCA_028291505.1 Rhodopila sp.
TTCCGATCTCGGCTTCACCCGGTCCATCGTGCCGAACAGCACCAGCACCGGCGTGGGCAGCCCGCGCATGCGGTCCTCCAGCGCCTGATCCCGGTCCGCCCCGCGCAGCCGCCCGACCAGACTGCGCTGCTTCAGCCCCACCGCCACGTCCAGTTCCGGCATCGGGTCCATCCGTTCGGGATGCGCGAACAAAAGCTGTGCCATCTCCGCCGCAGTTCCGGACGCAGGCTGCATGTCGGCCGGGCGGATCGCCCATGGCGCCTCCAGCACCAGCGCCCGCACCCGTTCGGGATGCAGCACCGTCAGCCACAGCGCAACCTTGCCCCCGAAAGAGCTTCCCAGCAGGTCAAATACCTCAATTCCAAGCGCCTGCACCGCGGCGGCCATTGTCGAGGCAAGGTCCGGCATCTCAGCAGAACGGGTATTCTCCGGCGAATTCCCAAAGCCGGGCATTTCGAACGCGATCACCCGATGGTGCAGGCTCAGCATTTCGTGGGCCGGGGTCAAATGCAGGCCGCCGGCGCCATGCAGGTGGATCAGCGGCGGCCCTTCGCCCGCTTCCATGTATCGGACGCGGAAACCATCAGCCTCAATGAAACTTTCCCGAAATGACATGATCGACCTCAAATGTCGCGCACGCGCGGCAGGACGGTGCGCCCGAACAGCGTCAGCGCGTCCAGCATCGCGTCGAGGTTGCCGGCGCCAGGATCCGTCAGGGAAATATCCAGCACCCCGGCCCCAACCACGTCGCGGCAACGGCGGATCTGCTCGACCACCCGGTCTGGTCCCCCACAGAAGCTGATCGGCAGCACACCGCCGACATTGGCCGGTTGTTTGACCCCAGCAACATTTCGGGACGTATCCGCCGCAATCAGCGCATCCTTCAACGCACCGCCGATCGGGAACGGCGCCTGCTTGTCGCGACCCGCCAGCATGGCCTCCGCCGCGTCGTCAGTTTCCCCCAGGATCATGTTGGCACGGTAAATGATATCGTCCGGCCCCGGGGTCCAACCGAACGCGGCGCATTGCTGGCGGTAGTATCCCGTCGCCCGCGCCATCGCCTCGAACGACCCGTACGACACCCCCAGGCCCATGCGGTGGCGGGCGGCGAACGCCCCGGCCTCCCCGCTGGTGCCGAGCACATAGGATTGCAGACCCGGCAGCCTGCGGCGCGGCCAGATGGAAACCGTGCGGTACTGGAAATACCGCCCCTGCCAGCCGAACGGCTCCGGTTCGGTCCAGGCTTTCAGGATCAGCTCCATGCCCTCATCGGTGCGTCCCCGGGCTTCCGCTGCGTTCAGGTCGTAGCTCAGGTATTCGTTGGTGGTCCCGCGCAGCAGGCCGGCCACGATGCGGCCAGGGGCCAGCGCGTCCAGCATCGCGAACTCCTCCGCCACGCGGATCGGATTGCTGGTGGGGACAATGGGACCGAGCAGCGCGATCTTGATGGTGTCGACGCGGCCGGCGAGCCAGGCGGCAGAGACCGCCGGCGACGGCGTCAGGATGCGCGGCGAGTAATGATGTTCCGACAGGCTGACCCAGTCGAACCCCAGTTGCTCCACGAACCGTGCCCGGTCTTCCATCCCGCGCAACGCGATGGAGACGGTGTCGAGGTCGCAGGCGCCGGATGGCACCGGCCATTCACGCGGCAGATCGGGCGGTGGGACGTAGCGTCCGGTTTCGAAATAGGAGATTTTCATGGCCGTTTCCGCAGCATTCAGGTGCCGTCTCAAGGATAGGTGTTATCCGATGTTCCCGGTTCAGTCGATGCGAGTTCCGGCACTCTGTCAACGCATGACGATAGAACTTGACACCGGCGCCTTACACTGTCCGATCATGTGCCAGACAACCGGCGCTCGACAAGCCGGACCCCAACAGGGAGTGCACCAGAATGTTCATCCGTAATGCCTGGTACGTCGCCGCCTGGGCCGATGAGATCACCGAACAGCCGCTGGCTCGGCGGATCTGCAACGAACCGGTCGTCCTGTTCCGCGATGCCGAAGGCCACGCCGCCGCCTTGCTCGATATGTGCTGCCATCGCGGTGCGCCGCTGCACCTCGGCCAGGTCACCGACCGTGGCCTCGCCTGCGGCTATCATGGCCTGACCTTCGATCGCTCCGGCCGTTGCGTTCACATCCCGGGTCAGGACCGCATTCCCGAACGTGCCCGCGTCCGCGCCTTCCCGCTGGTGGAGCAGGACGCATTCCTATGGATCTGGATGGGCGACCCGGCGAAAGCCGACCCAGCAACGATTGTGTCGTATCCCTGGCATAACGACACCGCACGCTGGCCGCACAAGCACACGATGTATCCGATCAAGAGTTCTGCCATGCTGATGGTGGACAACCTGATGGACCTGACTCATCTCGGCTATGTCCACACTTCCACGATCGGCGGCAGCCCGATGACCCATGTCGAGGCCAAAATGGACACCGTCCGCACGCCGCGGGGGCTGAAGTTCACCCGTTGGATGCTGAACTCCATCCCGCCGCCGACCTACACAAGGGCGGTCGGGTTCGAGGGCCGGATCGACCGCGTGCAGATGTTCGAGTTCATTGCCCCCGGTTCCATTCTGCAGCTTAGTGCCGCGGACGAGGCGGGCGCCTATAAGGACGGCCAGGTGGACGACAGCAAGCTGCAGTTCCGCCTGTTCCATGGCCTGACCCCGCAGACCGACACGACCTGCTTCTATTTCTGGTCAACCGCGAACGGCTTCCGCCCCAACGACCCCGCCGCCACCGAAAGTTTGTTCAACGAGATCGCAGCCGCGTTCAACGAAGATCGCACGGTCGTGGAAGCTCAGCAGACCCGCCTGTCCGAATTAGGCGAGACAGCACTTGTGGACATCACGACGGATGCGGCCAGACTGCACATGCGCCGTACCGTCGATCGGCTGCTTGCGGAAGACGCCCGCGCTCTGGCCGCGGAATAGGCAGGGAACCGAGCGTCCCGCAACGGCCCTTCAGCGGGCCGTGGCCTTCCTCTGGTCGTCAACCGCGTGACGCCGGCCGCCCATGCCAAGCGATGTTGGCGCTTCCTCGTGAGTCCGCAGCGAAAGCGGCGTTCGCAGGCAACGCGACACTCCCGTTCCGGTTTGCGCTGGCGGCGGATACTGTCAGATCGGAGGGTCCGAACATGGCGCGCCAAGTATCCCAGTCTACCCCAACCGACTGGCCCGATCTCCCGTTTTCAGAGTGGGCCGACACTTGCGCGACCCTGCAGCTGTGGACGCAGGTGGTGGGAAAGATCCGGCTTGCCCATGCCCCGATGGTCAATCACTGGTGGCAGGTCCCTCTGTACGTGACCTGTCGCGGGCTCACAACCTCGCCGATCCCTTATGGCAGCAACAGCTTTCAGATCGACTTCGATTTCATCGATCACTCGCTGATTATCGAAACAAGTAAGGGCGAAATCGAGACCGTCACCCTCGGTCCAAGAACAGTTGCCGATTTCTATACGGAAGTGATGGCCCGCCTCCACGGACTCGGGCTGGAAACTCGGATCTGGACCATGCCGGTCGAGATCCCCGACGCTATCCCATTCGAACATGACAACACACACGCCTCCTACGACCGGGAATACGTGCACCGATTCTGGCGGATCCTGCTCCAGGCGGATCGGCTCTTTACCCAGTACCGCGCTGGGTTCATCGGCAAGGTAACTCCGGTGCACTTCTTCTGGGGCAGCTTCGACCTGGCCGTCACCCGCTTCTCCGGACGCCTGGCACCCCGGTTGACAAGCAACTCACCGAACCTGGGCGCCTGGGTCATGCAGGAGGCGTACTCGCATGAGGTAAGTAGCTGTGGCTTCTGGCCGGGCAACGGAGGGTTCGGCAAAGCTGCCTTCTACAGCTATGCCTATCCCGAACCGCAGGGCTTCGCATTGGCGCCAACGGCTCCGAATGCGACGTACTACGACCAGACCCTGGGGCAGCTTATACTACCCTACGACGCCATCCGCCTGGCAGCGTCGCCCGATGACGACCTGATGCAGTACATGCTCAGCACGTACCGGGCGGCGGCTGAACTCGGCCACTGGGATCGTGCCGCATTGGAACGAAGCGAAAGCGAGGGCGGTTCAGTGCCGCTTCCATGAAACCGGCATGTTGAGCCTGCTTCCCCGAACGCAGGGTTCACCGCTGCGGTCATCAGTTCGGCCTCACGCCGAAGGCCACCCAAAGCCCCTGGGCCCGACCCCGCTATACCCCCCGCCGCACCCGCGCTATACCCCGCCACATGGCTGCGGCGCGCTCTCTGATTCGCATCGCCGTCAACGTCGCCCTTGACGGCGGCTTGGCGGCTCTCTCCGTCCCGGTGGCGCGCTGGCTCGCTGACCCGAGCACGCCCGCTTTGCATCCGCTCTGGACCATCCCCCTCGGCGCGATCAGCCTCCTGCTCGCGGGCATCCCGTTCCGGCTTTCCCTGCAATATTGGCGCTTCGCCGCCATCGGCGACCTTCTAACCGTCGCCGCCAGCGCTGCATTGGGAGCCGCCCTCTTCACCGGCGCCACCACCATCGCCGGCGTGGCGCAACCCAACCCCGCCTTCCCCTTCGTCCACGCCCTGACCCTGCTGCTGGCACTGGGTGCCCCCCGCGTCGGCTATCGGTGGCGCCGGGGACGCCCGGTCAACAAACCAGACCACCTCGACGCCGCTTCCATCCTCCTCGTCGGCAGCATCGAGGATGCCGATCTCTTCATCCGCGCCCTCGCCCAGGATCGCCGCCAGGCATTCCGCGTCGAGGGGCTATTAGCCTCTTCCGACCGCCAGACCGGGCGGCGCATCCAGGGCCATCCGATTCTGGGCGCGCTTAACGATGCCGCGACCGTGCTGGACCAACTGCAGGCCGAAGACCGCCTGCCCGGCACCCTGGTCTTCGTCACCCCGGAACTGTCCGGCGCCCGCCTCGCCCAGGTCGTGGCCCAGGCCGACCGCTTCGGCCTTCAGGTCCGCCAGGCGCCGCGTCCGACCGCGCTCGCGGATCCAGACAAGCCGCGCCCGGTCGAACTCCGCCCCGTCGCCATCGAGGACCTGTTGAACCGCCCCCAAGTGCCACTTGACCGGGACGGCATGGCGCGCCTGATCCAAGGCCGCCGGGTCATCGTCACCGGCGCCGGCGGCACCATCGGCAGCGAACTCGCCCGCCAGGTCGCCGCCTTCGGCCCCGGCACGCTCATTCTGCTGGACAACGGCGAATATGCCCTGTGGCAGATCGACCTCGAACTGGCCGAAACCCATCCGCAAACCAACCGGCGTGCCCTGATCGCCGACATCCGCGACGAAGCCCGGATAAGAGCGATCTTCGAGGAAAATCGTCCTGAACTGGTGTTCCACGCCGCCGCGCTGAAACACGTCCCGATGGTGGAGGCGAACCCGCTGGAGGGCATGGCCACGAATGCCGCCGGCACTCGCCATGTCGCCGATGCCGCGCGGGCGACTGGCGCGCTGGCGATGGTGCTGATCTCCACCGACAAGGCGGTAAACCCGACCAGCGTCATGGGCGCCTCCAAACGACTGGCCGAGATGTATTGTCAGGCGCTGGATATTTCGGCCCGCGCATCGCACCAGGGCATGCGCTGCATCACGGTCCGTTTCGGCAACGTCCTCGGCAGCACCGGGTCGGTCGTCCCGCTGTTCCAGCGCCAGCTTTCCAGGGGCGGGCCGCTGACCGTCACCCACCCCGATATGCAGCGCTACTTCATGACGGTGCGGGAAGCGGTCGGCCTCGTCCTGCAGGCCAGCGTGCTGGGGGTCAACGGCGCCTCGCTGCCCTCGGGGGAGAACGGCGGCATCTTCGTGCTTGACATGGGCGAGCCGGTCAAAATCGTCGACCTCGCCCGCCAGATGATCCGCCTCGCCGGCCTGCAGCCTGAACAGGACATCGAAATCCGCTTCACCGGCCTGCGCCCCGGCGAGAAGCTTTACGAGGAATTGTTCCACGGCAAGGAACCACCGGTCCCGACGGGCTATCCCGGCCTGCTGATGGCCACGCCCCGCACCGCCGACCCCGCCATTGTCGCCCGCGCCATCGAGGAAATCGGCAGCGCCTGCCGCGGCGGCCAGGTCAAGCTCGCCCTGACCCTGCTCGGCCGCCTGATCCCCGAATTCGAGCACAACATCGACGGCTCCGTCGGTGAAATCCGAGCCTGAAACACCCCCCGATTGCGCTGCTCCCGCATTCACACAAATCGCACTGCTCCTCCGTTCAACCAAAAGCCAGGTCCCATGTCTGACAAGAAGCCCATCCCGTTCCTCGACCTGAAGGCGCAGCAGGTACGCATCGCCACCGACCTGCGCCGCCGCCTGGATACGGTGCTGGAGCATTGCCAGTTCGTCCTCGGTCCGGAGGTCCGGGAACTGGAAGCCGAACTGGCGAAGTTCTGCGGCGCGAAACATTGCGTCTCCGTCAGTTCGGGCACCGACGCGCTGCAGATCGCCATGATGGCCGAGGACATCGGCCGCGGCGACGCCGTTTTCTTGCCCGCGTTTACCTACACCGCGACCGCCGAGGTCCCCCTGCTGCTCGGTGCCACCCCGGTGTTCGTCGATGTCGATCCGCGCACCTTCCAGATTGACCCGGCGCATCTGAGGCAGCGGATCGCAGAAGTCCGTGCGGCGGGCAAACTGAAGCCTCGGGCGATCATTGGCGTCGACCTGTTCGGCCAGCCCGCCGACTGGCCCGCTTTGGCGGAGATCGCTCGCTCGGATGAATTGTTCCTGCTCGACGACCTGGCGCAAAGCTTCGGTGCCTCTCTGCACGGCAAGATGCTTGGCAGTCAGGCCGACGCGACCGCGACCAGCTTCTTTCCCTCCAAGCCGCTGGGTGCGTACGGTGACGGCGGCGCGTTGTTCACCGAGAGCGAGGACCGGGCGGAACTGTATCGCAGCCTGCGGACGCACGGCGAAGGCAAGACCCGGTATGAGGTGTTGCGCACCGGGATGAACGGCCGTCTGGACTCGATCCAGGCCGCGGTCCTGCTGGCCAAACTGACCGTCTTCCCCGAGGAACTGCTGGCCCGCGAGCGCATCGCCCGGGTCTATGACCAACGGCTCGGCAACGCGGTGACCACGCCCAGGCGTGTGCCGGACAGCGCCAGCGCCTGGGCGATCTACGCGATCCTGTTGCCCGACGAGGCCGGCCGGGACCGGGTGCAGGCGGCGTTGCGCGCCGACGGGGTGCCCACGGCGATTTATTACCCGCGGCCGTTGCACCGCCAGCCGGCGTACAGCGCCCAGCACGACGATTCGGCGTTGCCGGTGTCGGAGGACCTGGCGGGGCGGATCCTGGCGCTGCCGATCCACCCGGACCTGACGGAGGACGATGTGGACCGGATCTGTGGCGCGGTCCTGGCGGCGGTATCGTAGCGACGGCTGCCGCGCCGCCAGACATGTGACGGATGTTGTTTGTTCTAACGGCGCCCTAACCGTTCGGTATCGGTCTGTGGGCGATCCGGCCTCGAGCAGGCGGCCGCTGGCTGGGTCCATGCCGGCGATGATGAAGTTTGTCCGCGGCTTGATAGGGTTGATGGATTATGTTAGTTATGCTAACATTAGGTGATTTATTGAGATGACATGAGTTGGGAAGATCAGGGGCGCCAGGAGCACGGTTGATTCGGCAGCGGCACCAGTAAAAGTCCAAAGACCTGGTGATCAGGCTTCGGAAATGGTTGCGATCGAATCAAATGGCTTCGCCCGGAGATAGAGCAGCAGCCGAGAACGTTCTGCGTGATCTCCAGAATGCATTGGACGGAAAATGAGCATTCAATCAATGTTACAATTTGCCGAAGAGATGCTGGCGAAATCAACATTTCTGCAGGAACACTGTCACGATCTGGAGCAGCACCGTGATCCGGGTGAGGAAACTCCGATAGGCATGATGGGAGACTTCGGCCTCGAGATCGCCAGCGGGTACGAGACGATGACGCCCGCGGAGCGAACGCTGATCCTGGGCTTGATCGAGCAGGGGCTTTTGTCACACGACGAAGACGTCTCGACCGCGGTTGCGACCGGCCTGATCGAAGGACTGATCCATCGAGCCGAAGTCATCGATGGCCGGTGGGAAAAGATCGAGCCGGATCTCGGCCCGGAGGCCAGAGCCTACGCCGACGCATACCGCAATGCGGATTTCTTTCAGGGGACGCGTCAAGAATAAACGGTGCGGCGAGCGGCCTTTACGAATGCGACTGGCGGCGAGCGGGCAAGGGGGTTTCGGGGACCCGGGACGGCATCGATATCGACGTTATCATTGAGCCCGACGGTGTTAGGATCGTAACGGGACACCCAACGAACACGCCGAGAAACCCATTGTAATGGGCCACGCCATGACCAGCACAGCCCGCGTCGAACTCGTTGAAAGCATAAAGCGCATTCTGGACGCCTTCGCCGTTCTGATCAACGAACTTGCCCCGCTTTGTGTAACGAGAGACCTCGAACATATCCGAAAAGAAGTGTACCACGGCGTTTACGACGATGCCTTGGAAAATCTCATAGCGATAGGATTGAAGCATGGTAGTGGATTCACCATCGATCAGTCCGAACGAATCGAATATCTGGCAATGGAAATTGGGCTGACTGAGTCAATCTGGCTCGATCAGCTTCCGGGGGGCCGCGGCGGCGCAGCGCGGACCATAGTTAGTCGGTCACCCTCAGACCCCGGACGGTACGAGTTGGGAAGATCAGGGGCGCCAGGAGCACGGTTGGTTCGGCAGCGGCACCAGTCCGAACGGCTCCGCGAACGATAGCGGCGGCGCCTCCGGGTCCTAGGCTCGGCCATTGAATGATATGGCGCCCGCCGCCAGATTGTTTTTTGAACGAAGCGAAATCATTGCCCATTACGGATCTCGGCCGAAACCCTGATGAGGGAGGTTGGCGTGGGCCGGTGGGCGAATGCGGCGAGATCATGGATGCGTAGGACCGCGAAGCTCCCCTGGTCCGGGGTGGCTGCCGCCCCTTCTCGCGGTGATATTCGTCGTCTGCCTGCGACCCGCGCTGGCCGCGCTAACTTGCGAACCACGGCCGGAGACATCCGCGGCTGACGTCTCGGAGCAAATCAAAGTCGACGCCAGGGGGCAAAGCCGACCTTATCCTGCAGACCCCGCCCAGTGTCGACCTGCGCAAATTCGTGACCGGCCAGCGCCGGGACTTGCGGCAGAAATACCCCAGCGCCGACAAGATGGCGCTCGATCGTTACCTGCTGTGGGTGACCTGCCAGGCCATCTCGAACGATCGCACCCTGGGGGGAAGCCAGCGGTTCGATCAGTATTCCAAGCTCTACTGCTTGCCGAACGAACCGATCGATAAAGTGGCCGCTCCCGCCGAATAGTCATGTGTTCATCCTCTCGGTTGCGCCCCCTTATATGACGGACCAGCCTGTTGGACCGATCGTCACGGCCGCCGAAACATGAGCGCGGATTCACCCTGGATCCCCGGGCAGTCGCTTGAATGTCTCATGGGTACGCCGGATAATTTTTTCACCGCTGCGATTGACCTCGAAGTTTGAGAATTTGGCGGCGCATTTTCAAGTCTCGCCAGCACCGTTCGATCCCGTTCGTCCCTGGTACGTATAACGGCGGCGGTCCGCCCTCACCGTTCGGTCGCACGGCGAACGTCGCAACTGGCGCCTGCGCCTGCTTGTGCATACTAATACCGGCGGCAAGGGATTTTGACTCGCCATAGATTCCCATAGCCGCCGCTTCAGCTACGGACCCGGCGCCGCAGGCTGATCGCCCCCACCCACTCGCTTTTTTACGTGGATCAAAGGGGCGCGCCCGATACTATCTTCGAAAGGATCACCGATTAGCGAGCTGGTTCGACGGTGGCGATACGACAGGGTCACGGCAGCTGTCCGCCCTACAGCGGGAACATCGCCAACATGAACATCCCGGCACTTATTACCAGCCGGGCCTGGAATCCCCATCTGTTCTCACCATGTGGATGCACGGCGGTGTCGACCGGGGCACGCGGGATGCTACGATTGCTTTGGTCAGGATCGGGGGTGCCCGAAAACATCGTGCTTACCGTCAGCCTGGCGTACATATATCACACCACCGCCTCGCCCGACGCCAGGTCACTCCGATTTGGCATATCGCCCGGATCGCCGCACAGTAGCGCCCGGGAGGAACCAACGATGC
>JAQGHW010000011.1 GCA_028291505.1 Rhodopila sp.
CGCATCTGCACTGGGAAGCCAACCATGTCGGTCGCCTTCATATCCTCCAGCGCCAATGCAACCTGCAGCGCATCGGTCGACCCTGCCTTGTCAATCGCCTTGGCCAGCATCTGGAACATAGTCAGGAACGGGATTTCGGAGAAATCCGTATCGTGATTGGCCCGCCAGCCGTTGCTGAACGCCTCCGCATCAGGCTTCTTGAGCTCGACCGGCACATTGGGGTCGAATTCCGTGATCGACGAAAGCCGATGCTCGCCCGCGGACCCGATCGCCGTCGGGCCGCCGATCAGGTGCGCCAGGTACGTGTCGAAGCGAACGTTCAGCCCGTCGTCCACTGCTGCCTTGATCAGCAGGTTCAGGTCGCGGTTGTAATTGCCGGTGATGACGGATTGCGCGCCGGAGGCCTTGATCTTGGCGATGTATGACGAAAAGTCCTGCACTTTGCCGAACGGCATCAGCTCATCGCCGACGATCTGGACGTCCGGCCGCAGCTTCGCCAGCCATTTACGAGTGTCGTGCTGGATCGACTGCCCGAACAGGTAATCCTGGTTCAGCAGGTAGACTTTCGTCACATCTTTTGGCAACGCCTTGATCCGAGCGACCGCTCGCATTTCGACGTTGCCGGTGAAGCGAAACTGCCAGAAGTCGCACTGCTCGTTGGTCAGTTCGGTCGCCAGGGCGCCGCAGTTCAGATAGAGGATACGGTTGTCGGGATTGCGGGCGTTGTGTTTCGACACGCCATCGATCAGCGCCGCGCCTACATTCGATCCCGTGCATTGCATGACGAACGGAATGTTCTGGTCGGTGATGCTCTTCAGGGCGATCAGCGCTTCCGCCGGCTGCAGTTTGTCGTCGAACGGCACGATCTCAAATTTCTTGCCTAGCGCGCCGCCGTTGGCATTCACTTTCGCCAGAATATAGCCGAACACTTTCAAGAATTCGTCGCCACCCGACGCGAATGGACCGGAAAGCGGGTCGACATAGGCGACCTTGATGGTGTCCTGAGCCCGCGCCGGCCCGGTGGCGACACCCAGCGAAAACGCAATGAACGCAAAGCAGATGCGCCGGATCAGCGATGACATATTTCCCCCGAGGCCTTTGAGCAGGCTGATTACTTATAGGGAAAACGATAGGCATCTGGGACCGGCCGAGTCAATCACATGCCAGGTTGGCGCAACCACGCCCGTCGGATCACCAGCCAGACCCGCGCTACCGGGGCCGGCCCGCGATCCGACGCCTCCCGGCAGGAGAATTACTTTGCGCGATAGGCCTTGTGGCAGGCGCCGCACTGCTCGCCGACCAACTTCATGTCGGCGGCCACTACATCTGCATCACCGGTCTTGGCGTCGGTGGCCAGCTTGGTCGCGGCCTCACCCAGCGCCAGGGCGATCTTCTGGAACCCCGCGGGGTCGGACCAGATCTCCGGCAGGGCCTTGGTATCGCCACCGGTCTCGGTCCCCTTCGGGAACATGCTGGGGATCACCGCGGCCCATTTGGCGACGGCCCTGGCGGGAACCTCTAACGGCTTGACGTCGCCCTTCGCCGCCACGACCGAGCGGATGAAGGCAAAGTCGCCGTTTTGCAGGGAAAATCCTGCTTGCCGCACGGCGATCGGATCCAGGCCATCGGCGCGGGCGACGCCCAGCCCAGCCAGCATGATAACGGCACACAAAGCTATTCGTTTTGTCATCCGGTAAGGCCTTCCCACTCTGTTATCGTTCACAATATTGTAACGATCCAGGATCGCCACGATGATTCGCTAGCAGATTTATAGATGTGCGGACAGACTGGAAGGACCTAACCAGAAGGATACTCATGACGGCCATACACTCCCTCGCCGTGTTCTGCGGCTCCCGCGTCGGGGTCAACCCCGCCTATGCCGAGGCCGGGCGCGTGCTGGGCCACGGGCTCGGGCAGGCTGGCGTCCGCCTTGTGTACGGCGGCGGCCGGATTGGCATCATGGGCATCGTCGCCGACGCGGTTCTGAAAGCCGGTGGCACGGTCCTCGGGGTGATTCCGGAATTCCTGACGAAATGGGAAGTCGCTCATGAGAACGTCACCCAGATGGTCGTCACCGACAGCATGCACACGAGGAAACGCCGTCTGTATGAGGAATCGGATGCCTTCCTGATCATGCCAGGGGGGCTTGGCACGTTTGACGAGGCGTTCGAGATCATCACCTGGCGTCAGCTTCGCCTGCACGACAAGCCTATCCTGCTGTGCAACGTGGCCGGGTGGGGGGCACCGTTGGTCGCCACCATCGACCATGCGATCGAGCAAGGCTTTGCCGATCCGGGTTGCCGCAAGCTGTTCGAGGTGATCGACAGCGTCCCGGCCGCGCTTGACCGGTTGAAGACCCTGCCGGCCGGGAAGGGCGGGCCGGCTGAGCGGCTTTAGGGCTGGGGCCGGGCATTTCACGGGTCCTGACCGGGGCTGGTCGCACATGTACATGCCGCGGTAGGTGGCCCGGACAAGCCGTGCCAGGACGAGGGGCTGTCCATTGGTCCAATGCAGCAAAACACCGACTGGACATAAGGATATGTTTATGTCATTAGATGCATATCATGGAGCACATCCTCGCCAGTTTGCGTGCTGCCGCTGAGCCGACGCGCCTGCGCCTGCTGGCGCTGGCCGCGCGCGGTGCGTTCTGTGTCATGGAGTTCACCGAAATCCTCGGCCAGTCACAGCCTCGGCTGTCGCGCCACCTGAAGCTGCTGTGCGATTGCGGCCTACTGGACCGCGTGCGTGAGGGGGCCAACGTCTGGTTCGCCCTGCCCACCGGGGAGGACGGCGCGCTGCCCCGCGAACTCGTCGCTCGGCTGCCCCCGGACGACCCCATCCTGGAAGCCGACCGCCGCCAAGCCGCTCGGGTTTTGGCTGAGCGGGCGCGCATCGCGTCGGAAAGTTTCCGGCAGAAGGGCGCCGACTGGGATGAGATGCGTGCCCTCGACCTGCCCGCGCAGGCCGTCGAGGACGCCTTGTTGGCCCTGATCCCGCCCGGACCGGGGGGACGGTTGCTGGACATTGGCACCGGCACCGGCCGGGTGCTCGAACTGCTGGCCCCCCGGGTTCGCCAGGCGCTGGGCATCGATGCGTCCAAGGCGATGCTGGCGCTGGCCCGAGCCCGGCTGTCCGGGCCGGGTTTCGCGCATACCGCCGTCCGGTTGGCGGACATGTACCGGCTGCCCTTGGCCGACCATTCGTTCGATACCGTCGTCCTGCAAATGGTGCTGCACCACGCGGAAGACCCAGCCGGCGCCGTCCGTGAAGCCACCCGCGTCCTGAACATCGGCGGTATGCTGCTGGTAGTCGACCTGGCCGAACATGACCGGACCGACCAGACCGCCAAGCTCGCTCATCGCTGGGCCGGATTTTCCGATGAAACCATTAACCAGATGTTCACTACCGCGGAGGTGGAATGGCGCGACCCTGTCACCATCCCCGGGCCGCTCTCCATCCGGATCTGGCCGGCTGTCCGAAAAATGGCGGATGCGGCTGCCATCACCACGCGCGAACTCGCCCTTTGAAAGCAGCCTGAACATATGACCCGTCCCCATCTGCTTGATGCCCTGCGTGATCGTGTCCTGTTGTGCGACGGGGGCATGGGCAGCCGCGTCCAGGCGCTGACCCTGGATGTGGAAAAGGACTATTGGGGCCGCGAAAATTGTACGGACGTCCTGGTGCTGTCGCGCCCGGACATGGTGCGTGACATCCACAAAGGCTATTTCGCCGCTGGCGCCGACATGGTGGAGACCAACACGTTTGGCGGTTCCCCTGTCACCCTGGCCGAATTCGACCTCGCCGACCGCGCCTTCGAGATCAACAAGATTGCCGGCGAATTGGCCCGCGAGGCCGCCGAAAGCTTTGCCGACGGCCGTGATCGCTGGGTAATCGGCAGCATCGGTCCGGGCACGAAGCTGCCCAGCCTGGGCAACATCGCCTACGATCCGCTGGAGGCCGCACTGGCCGAACAGTGCCGCGGCCTGATCGCGGGCGGGGTCGACGCGATATTGATCGAAACCTGCCAGGACACCCTGCAAATCAAAGCCGCCGTCAACGGCGCGAAGATGGCTCGCCGCAACGCCGGCAAGGACACGCCGATCTTCGTCCAGGTGACGGTCGAAACCACCGGCACCCTGCTGGTCGGCCCCGACATCGCCGCCGCCGCCGCCGTGATCGGGGCGCTTGACGTGCCGCTGATGGGCCTGAACTGCGCCACCGGGCCGCAGGAGATGGCCGAACATGTCGGGTGGCTGGCGAAGAACTGGCCGGGGTTGATCTCGGTGCAGCCGAATGCCGGTTTGCCGGAGCTCGTCGACGGCCAGACCCGCTACCCGCTGGGCGCGGCCGACTTGGCGTCGTGGCTGGAACGCTTCGTCGCCGAGGATGGCGTCAACCTGATCGGCGGCTGCTGCGGCACCTCGATCGAGCACATCGTGGCGCTCGACGCGATGCTGCGCAGGCGCGGCGAGCATCGTCCCGCCCCGGTCGCCCGCAAGCCGGTCTGGATCCCCGGTGTCGCCAGCCTGTATCAGGCTGTGCCGCTGCGGCAGGAGAACGCGATCTTCGCGATCGGCGAGCGCTGCAACGCCAACGGCTCGAAGAAGTGGCGAGACGCGCAGGAAAGGCACGACTGGGACGGCTGCGTTTCCATGGGCCGCGAGCAGATCGCCGAGGGTTCCCACGCGCTGGACGTCTGCACCGCCTTCGTCGGACGCGACGAGATGTACGAAATGGACGAGGTGATCCGCCGCTTCACCGCTTCGGTGAACAGCCCGCTGGTGATCGACAGCACGGAAACCCCCGTCATCGAGGCGGCGCTGAAGCTGCACGGCGGAAAGCCCATCATCAATTCGATCAATTTCGAGGACGGTGAAAAGGCCGCCACCGACCGCCTGATATTGGCGAAACGCTTCGGCGCCGCGGTGATCGCGCTGACCATCGATGAGGTCGGCATGGCCAAGTCCGTGGAGGACAAGCTGCGCATTACCCGGCGGCTGGTCGATTTCGCCTGCAACAAGCACGGCCTGCCGCAATCGGACCTGCTGATCGACCCGCTGACCTTCACCATCGCCACCGGCAACGAGGACGACCGCAAGCTGGCGCAATGGACGCTGGAGGGCATCGCCGCGATACGCGACGAATTCCCGGACATCCAGATCATCCTCGGGCTGTCCAATGTCAGCTTCGGGTTAAATCCGGCGGCGCGCGCGGTGCTGAACTCGGTGTTCCTGGATCATGCGGCGCGGGCCGGGATGACGGGTGCGATCATCCACGTGTCCAAGATCCGGCCGCTGCATCTGATCGCGGAAGAAGAAAAGCAGGTTGCCGAGGACCTGATCTTCGACCGCCGGCGCGAGGGGTACGACCCGTTACAGCGATTGCTGGAGCTTTTCGCAGGACGCAAGGCGGCCGACACGGTCAAGAAGGAACGCGCCGAGACCGCCGAAGGGCGCCTGAAAGACCGCATCGTTGACGGCGACCGCAAGGGGCTTACCGCCGACCTGGATGAGGCTTTGCTGACCCTGGCACCGCTGGACATTATCAACAACGTGTTGCTGGACGGCATGAAAGTGGTCGGCGACCTGTTCGGTGCCGGCAAGATGCAGCTCCCGTTCGTGCTGCAGTCAGCGGAAACGATGAAAAGCGCCGTCGCCTACCTGGAGCCGATGATGGAGCGGGTGGAGGGCCAGGAAAAAGGCACCATTATCCTCGCCACGGTGAAGGGGGATGTGCATGACATCGGCAAGAACCTCGTCGACATCATCCTGACCAACAACGGTTATCGCGTGGTCAACCTGGGCATCAAGGTGCCGCTGGCGGACATGCTGCAGGCGGTTCAGGACAATCGAGCGCACGCCATCGGGATGTCGGGTCTGTTGGTGAAATCGACCGTCGTGATGCGGGAGAATCTGGAAGAGATGTCTCGCCAGGGGCTGGAAATCCCAGTGCTGCTGGGTGGCGCGGCGCTTACCCGCAACTACGTGGAGGATGCCTGCGTCAACGCCTATACGTCGGGCCGCGTTGCCTACGCCCGGGACGCGTTCGACGGGCTGCACCTGATGGACAAGGTCACCGGCAACGCGTTCGACGACTATCTTGCGGTCATCCAATCCAAACGCGCCGGCAAATCCCGCAACACCGCCCGCACGCTTGGGCAGGCGGACGCGAAGGCGTTCCGCCCGGTCGATGTCGCCACGGTCCGGGCGCGGCGTCATCGCCTGACACGTGACGTCCCGGTGATCGAGCCTCCCTTCTGGGGTGCGCGGGTGATTGAATCCGCTCCGAAAGCAATTGTCCCGTTTGTCAATGAACGCAGTCTGTATCAATTCCAGTGGGGCTTCCGAAAACAGGGCCGGACGCTGGACGACTTCCTCGGCTGGGCGAAGCAGGAGCTGCGCCCGGTCATGCGCCGCATGCTGACCTTGTGCGAAGAGCAGGACATCCTGAAACCGCAAGCGGCGTACGGCTATTGGAAAGCCGCCGGCATGGGCAACGACCTGGTCCTCTTCGAGCAGGACGGGGTGACCGAAGTGACCCGCTTCTCACTGCCGCGGCAACCGAAAGAGGATGGCGAGTGCATCGCCGACTTTTTCCGCGACATCGACGATGCCGAACGCGACGTGATCGCGCTGCAGGTGGTTACCGTGGGGCAAAAAGCGTCCGATACCGCCCGGATCTGGTTCGAGGACAACCGCTACCAGGATTATCTGTATTTGCACGGATTGTCTGTGGAGATGGCGGAAGCCATGGCGGAATACGTCCACAAGCGGATCCGTGCGGAACTCGGTTTCGCCGGCGAGGACGACCGCGACATGGAGAAGATGCTCGGGCAGGGGTATCGCGGCAGCCGCTATTCGTTCGGCTACCCCGCCTGCCCGCGGCTGGAGGATCAGGTGCCGATCCTGGGCATGCTGAATGCGGAGCGGATCGGGATCTCCATGTCGGACGAATACCAGTTGCATCCGGAACAATCGACTAGCGCGATCGTGGTGTTGAACCCGCGAGCAAAATACTTTTCGGTTTGATCGCGAACGGCACTTTTCGAGTCAGAACGATTTCAGAACGGCGTCGAGACCATCCTGAATGCGCCGATTGGTATCGTCATTGGAGGCAAATGAGCCGACTGCTTCACCAAGGCCGTGACACCGATCGTGGCGATGTCGAACGGATTTAGAATATAGCTGCGCCCCTGGACGACAAGCAGGGGCGCGAGCTGCCATGCTCACTATAAAGTGCCGAAAACGCCTCGATCGCCCGCTCCGTCCGGGCCTTTTCCGACTGGGCCCGCGCTTGCCGCTGTGCCAGGTCCGCTGTGAGCAGCGCCTCGACATACGCCGAGAAATTGGCGACACTCGACCTGCACTGATCGATCAGGTCCGAGTCGAGATTTAGATTGACGGGACGCTTCGGTGCCGTCCGGTCATAACCCATATACGGCTCCTTTGCGCAACCGTGCGCAAACCAGGGCAACCACGGCCGTCCGGCAAGTGATCCGCCGTGGTGGCGGAAGGCCTTCGGGCTGGCGCCGCAGAGACTTTATCGCCTTGGGTCTTTCTCCCGTGCTAGGAATTCCGTGGGAACATCCGTGATCAAGCAACCCGTGAACGCACGGGTGTAGTCCCTCCATCCGACCGACGGAAACATCAGATGCTGGACGGCAATTCCGACGATACGATCAGGGAAATTCTGACGACGACACGGCGCATTGCCCTGGTTGGCGCGTCCGCGAAACCATGGCGGCCGTCGAACGGCGTGATGCGCTTCCTGCTCGACCGCGGCTACGAGGTGACGCCGGTGAACCCGGAATTGGCCGGCCAGACCATCCACGGGCAGACCGTCGTCACCGCCCTGGCTGACGCAGCGCCGCTTGATATGGTGGATGTGTTCCGCGCACCCGCACATGTCGCCACCCTGGTGGACCGCGCCATCCAGCTCGGGGCGAAGACCATCTGGATGCAGTTGGGCGTGATCGACCAGGACGCCGCCGCCAAGGCCCGCGCCGCCGGCATCAAGATCGTGATGAACCGCTGCCCGGTAATCGAAGATCGCCGCATCGGTCCGTTCGGTCCGCACCATTGAACCAAACCTGGATCAGCGCCACATTCCGCCCGTTCGGGTCACTTTCCTGACCTAGAGGGGACACCCCATGACGAACGAAGAACGCGACATCATCGGCCAGTTCATCGCCCGCGTCGGTGGCGCGAACCAGCCCTCGGGATTTGCCGGCGGTTCGGTGCCGGCGACGACCCAGCCTGCGCTGCCGCCGGTCGACCGCGAGGCGGACGCCTTCATCGGCCAGCTGTTCACCAAATATCCCGAGGCTCGCTATCGCATCACCCAGCTCGCTTTCGTGCAGGAGCATGCGCTGGTGGAGGCGCAGAACCGCATCCAGCGGCTGGAGTGGGAGTTGCAGCAGGCCCAGCAAGCCTGCCAACAGGCGCAGCAAGCCGGGCAAAAGGCGGGCGGCGGCGGATTCTTCAGCGGATTGTTCGGTGGCGGCAGCCGGCCGCAGGGGGCTCCGCCTCAAGGCGACCCGCGGTGGGGCGGGCAAGGCGCTCCCGGTGGGCAGCCGCAGCAGCCAAATTACCAGCAGTCCGCGCCACCCCCGCCGCAATATCCGCCCAACTACCAGCAAGGCATGTTCCAGCAGCGTGGCGGGTCCGGCTTCCTCGGGTCAGCCCTAACCACCGCCGCGGGTGTGGCCGGCGGATTGGTGGCGGGCCAAGCGCTGATGAGCCTGTTCTCTCCACACCAGGGCTTTGGCGGCGGCGGTTTTGGCGGCGCGGCGGGAAGCCCGTGGGCGACGCCGGGTGCGCCATCGCAGGACTACGTCGATAACGGAAGCTGGGGCCAAGGCGACGGAGCGGCACCGGCTGCCAATCAGGATTATGTCGACAACGGCACCTGGGACCAACCGGCCCGGACCCCCGACACCGACTCGTCATGGACCGACAATAGCGGTGGCGGCAGCGATGGCGGCAGTTGGGATAGCGGCGGCGGTGGCGGCGGTTCGGACGATACGTTCTAGTGTTCCGAAGCTGGAGTTCACCATAGCGGGCGAACCCGACGATCTGGACAGCCGATTCTTGTTTTCAGTGACCTACGGCCTCATCCGTGCGGGTTCGCTGACGGTCAGGCGACCCACAAAAAAACGGCGGTGCTTTTGGCACCGCCGAAGTTTAGGGAGGAAACGTCCAAGAAAGCAGTGCGCCGAAGCGCGTCTGCGAGACACAGAATGGCGTTTGCCGTCGCAGCGTGCAAGAGCTAATTTGCTGCGTCGCAGCATTTCATGATCACTGTCAATTTGTGTTGCAAATCTGCCACATAATTAGGCACCACCTAACGTCTCCGCCCCCGGCGCCCGTCAATCAGGCGGGATTGCCCTGTACTGCCCTGGTTAGGGCAACCACCGTGCCTAAACTGTTGGCCATGTCGGTCGGAATTAGCACGGTCGTCCCGCGTTCCTTGTTCATCTCGTACAGCAAATTCATCTGCCGCAGCTTCAATGCGTTCGGGTCACTGCCATACAGCTTCGCCGCTTCCAATATCTGTTCGGCGATCGCCTTCTCGGCCGAGGCCAACGTTACCCGAGCATCCTTCTCCCGCTCGGCCTGGGCTTGACGGCTCATGGCGTCCTGCAATTCACGCGGAATCGAGACATCCTTGATCTCGACGCTGCTGGCGGTGACGCCCCAGGTGTTGGTCTTCGCGGTGATGGTCACTCGCAGTTGCTCGTCGGCCGCCTTGCGATCGGACAGCAGCTTGGACAGGTCGGTGGCGCCAATCATCTCCCGCAGGCTGGTCTGGGCGACACGCTCGATCGCCTGGCGGTAATCGGCGATGCGGATGGCGGCGGCCTCGGCGTTCTCCACCTGCCAGAACACGATCGCATCGACGCCAACCGCCACGGTGTCGCGTGTCAGGGCCTGTTCGGCAGTGATCATGGTGGTCTGGATGCGCAGATCGATCACCTGCGCCACGGCGTCGATGACCGGGAACACGAGGTAG
>JAQGHW010000012.1 GCA_028291505.1 Rhodopila sp.
AAATTGACGGCCATGACCTCCGCCGTCGTCACCGCGTCACGCTCCGCCTCCCGCTGACAGGGCAACGTGCCGTAGGCGATCAGCGCCACGTCGATGCCGCCGAAACGGTCCCAGGCCGCGCTCACCACCCCGGGCAGATCCTCCAGGCAAGCGAAATCGGCCCGCAGGATGTGGGTTTCGGCCGCGCCCCGCACGCCCAGATCCGCTGCCATCGCGTTCATACCGACTGCATCGCGCCCAACCAGCACCAGCCGGCTTCGCATCCCGGCGTAGCGGCGCGCGACAGCAGCCGCGATGTCGGACGTGGCACCGAAGATCGCAACCGTTTTTGCCATGGACAGAGTTTGTTTCATTGCCGCGCTTTCTAGCCCGCCTCGGCTATCAATGCGACTCGCTTGGCGAAGCCGGATGAAAATCCGGGGTCGATATACGGCAAAAACCGGCTTAAACCGGGGTAGCCCGCCTGGAACGTCGCGGCCTGCATAAGCCCATCCTTGGCGGGATACAGCCGGCCGCCGGCTTGCACCACCACCTGTTCCAGCCGCCCCAGAAGCGTGCCCGTGCTGACCCCCCGATTGGGGAAATCCAGCGTCAGCGTTGCACCGGGAGCCGGGAAAGACAGCATCCCGGGCGAACTGCACGGACCGAACAGCTTCAGCACCGATAACATCGACGCCTGTCCCGATGTCGCGATCAGCCCCAGCAGTTCCGCCACCACGTCCCGCATCACGTCAGGCGGGATCCGGCATTGGAACTGGTAAAACCCGTGCGGACCATACACCCGGTTCCACTCGCCAATCGCATCCAGCGGGTAGAACACCTTCTCATAGCTGCCGATCTGACGGCTCCGCCGCCGCAGCCCCATCTTGCGCCAGTAGGCCGCGTTGAAGAGTGGCACGGTCAGCCGCGTGACCAGCGAGAACGGCGGCACGAGGGGAATCCGGATCCCAGGCCGCAGCTTCGGTGGCTCCGCGCCGTGGCCGGCGACGTGACGGGCGCGCGAATAGATCCCCCGACCGAGCGAGCGGCCCCTCGCCGTGCAATCGATCCAGGCCGCGGTGTATTCCCATGCCTCATCCGACTCACGCGCCAGATCGAAAAAATCCGCCAGGCCATCAAACCGGATGTCCTCCGCTTCCACCGCCAGCCCGGAAACCCGGCGCATCTGGATGGTCGCGCTCAGGATCAGTCCGGTCAGCCCAAGGCCGCCGATCGTCGCGGCAAACAGCTCCGGGTGGTCGTTCGTCGTGCAGATCAGGCGGCTGCCATCGGTGCGGGCGAGTTCCAACGACCGGACGTGGGAGCCGAACGTGCCGAACGAGTGGTGGTTCTTGCCATGCACGTCGTTGGCGATGGCACCGCCCAGGGTCACGAAACGGGTGCCCGGCGTCACCGGCAGCAGCCAGCCGCTGCCGTCGGCATCCGGGCGACAAGCCACCGACAGGATATCGGCCAGGCCCACCCCGGCCTCACAGGACAGGATGCCGGTGGTGCGGTCGAATGCGATGAACCGATCCAGGCCGCGGCAGTCGATCAAGCGGCCGCCGGGGTTCAGGCCCACATCGCCATAGGATCGCCCGCTCCCACAGCCCAGCACCGGCCGTAGCGCAAGCCCAGGCCGGTCATCTGCCGTCAGGCAGCGCGCCGCCCCATCCCGTGTCGACGGCCGCTCCACTTGGTGCGATGCGTGAATGACGCGGCCCCAGGACCCGTAGTCATCCCGCCAACTTTCGGTCAAAGCCGCGCAATCAGCATGATGACGGCGATTACCACACCCAGTGAGAGCGAGAAGCGGTCCTTCAGGGCGAATATGACCGGATCCTCGCTCATGCGGCCATGCACGCTCAGGTGCCATAGGCGCAGGATCCACACCAGCAGCACCGGCATGATGCCCCAAAGCGCGCCCGGGTACTTGTACGCCGCTTGCGGGTATTGCTCGTTGATCAGGTAGATCATGAAGATGACGATGGACGAGATGCCGGTCGATACACCCGTGGCCAACAAGATCGGCATGTCCTGCTGGCTGTAGCCCCGGGCACTGGCGCCCTCGCCAACCGTGCGGACCACGCGGTGCAGTTCCGCGTAGCGCTTGATCGCCGCCAGGCCGAGGAAGAACATCATCGAAAACGTCAGCAGCCATGGCGACAGTGGCGCCGCGACCAGGGTGCCGCCGGCCAGCACGCGCAGGGTGAAAAGCCCCCCGAGCACCGTCACGTCGATCATCGCCATGCGCTTCAGCGACGCACTGTAGAGCAGCGTGATGACCAGATAGCTGACCAGCACGACGGTGCAGGCGATCGGCAGCAACGTCAGGCTGGCAACCAAGGCTGCGATGATCATCGCGCCGGCGGCCAGCAGCCCGTCGCGCACCGAAATCGAGCCCGACGCCAGGGGGCGAAAACATTTCTTCGGATGCGCGCGGTCCGCGGCCAGGTCGGCAAGGTCGTTCAACAAATAGGTGGCCGACGCGATCACGCCCATGACGACGAACAGCACCAGGCTCAGCAGCAGCGGCTTGTGCTGGCCGGAAAGAACCGGCGCCACGAACACCAATGCGTTCTTGGCCCAATGCTTGAGCCGCAGCGCGCGGCCCCATACCGGCAGGCTTGGCCCGGGCAGCGGAAATTTCGCCTCGACGTTCGGGCTGGCCCGCAGCTTCACCAGCAGGCGGACCTTGGGTCCAACAAGGATCGCACTGGCGGCGCGGGCGAAGATCGGCAGATCGACGGTGCTGTCCCCGGCATAGGCGAACACCGGGCCGAATTCAGCCTCGATCGCCGCGACCTTGGCAATGCCGCTGAGGTTGGTAACACCGTCGGAGCCGCGGGCCACATCGAAAAATCCCAGATGCGCAGCCACTGAATCGGCGATCGACTGGTCGGCCGCAGTGAACAGGCCAATCCGGCGCCCCAGGGCGTGCTCCGCCCGCAGGTAGTCCAGCAGTCCCTGGTTGTACGGCAGCATGGCCGGATCGAAATCGATGTCCTCAGCCACACCGCGCTTCACCGCGGCCTTGCCGGAGGGCAGCGACCGCGCCAGCGGAACGATCCTCAACGGCGATTGCTTCAACAGGCCGATGACGCTCTCGTGCAGCGTGTCCGACAGGATCAGTGTGCCATCAAGGTCGACGGCAAGCGGTGGGCGTACGCTCATGGTGTCCTGCCCCGCAGAATGGTGTTGGCGCCGAAAGTCGCCACCGGCTCGTAGGTCTGCCGGATGTAGTCGTCGAGCAACGTCACCCCGCTGCTCACCGAGCTTTCGTTCGGATCGGTGAGCTCGCCCCACTTTTCCAGCACGATCAGTTTAGGCTTCACGCCGCGCAACTCGTCGATCATGCGCTCCTGGATCAATGCCGTCGTCTGCATGCCAGGATCGAACTGGTGCCACTTCGTCGCGGAAGGCCGATTCAGCAGGAAGTATATCAATATATCATTGCCGAAAATCTTGTCGTGGCCCGTCAGACCGACATACACCGGATCGTTCCGCGCGGTTCGCTGTTGGACATAAAGCACGGTCTCGGCCCTGTCCTGGCGAACCTTGAAGCAGGCGATACGC
The DNA here is from genome assembly GCA_028291505.1 of Rhodopila sp. GTDB lineage: Bacteria > Pseudomonadota > Alphaproteobacteria > Acetobacterales > Acetobacteraceae > Rhodopila. Next base: position 3,556 of record JAQGHW010000012.1, read on the forward strand.
TCCAGTCCCGCCGGCATCCGGCAACTTCCCAATTCAGGCGGCACGCTGGCCACTTCCCAGGAAGCCGGATCACGTACCCATTCGAAGTTCCACAGCGCCTCATGCAAGGCCTTCGGCACATTGCACAGCGTCGCGACACCCCCGATCGACAGTGCCGTCATGACGACCGCGTCATTGAACCAACCGCGTCCGCGTACCGGTTGCGCCAGCACCGCAGCCAATATCAGGGACGTTATCAGTCCCATCGAAACGAAAAGCGCGCTGACATGGACCAGGCCCTTCGAATATAACACAAGCGTCATGACGACCAGCACCACCAGTGTCACAAGCAGCGACGTCGAGGATCGTCGATCCGTCGTTACATCCCCAATACCTCGGCGGTACCCTGCAAGCGCAGTGATCGTCGGCAACGCCGCCGCACACAAAACAAGCGGCAAATACACCCCGAATTCGCTGGGATTGGCCCACAGCGCCGCAGGCCTCGGAAACGGCATAGCGCGCATACGAACATAATTGCCAGCGGTCGTGAAAACGTCGAAGAGCAGATCGGGAATAACCCCATAAACAGCGAAGACGACGCCGACGGGGACCGTGACAACCGCGAATCCAAGGCCGAACATCAGCAGCCTTCGTGCGACAGTACGCATATGATACGATGTGAACACAAGGCGGACCCAACCGCTCGTCGTCCCCGGCGCAGGATCGCCGGACCGGACCGGCGCCGGTATGAGTGCCAGAAGTACACCTTCAGCCACGAACGTCGGCACCCCGACATCGTACCGAAACAGCACCACCACGCCCGCGCATACCCCGCCGGCGATCAGTCCTGACGCCGACCCCGCGCCCTGGAAGGTAGACATCAGGAACGCCAGCCCGGCCAGCGCCGCCGCCAGAGCGGGGAACAGCGGATAACCATATGCGCCAAAATACTGCAGCCATATCAGGCTTGCCGTTGCAGCCAGGATCGCATGCAAACGAGGCGCCGCACGGTCGACGATGACAAAAACCAATACGACGCAGGCGCAGCGCTCGACCGTGTCCAAGGCCCGCTCGATCAGGACCGAGGCACCAAACAGCTTGTACAGCCCCGCCAACAGATAAAACTGCGCCGGCCCGTATATTGCGTAGAAATCCCGATGCGGAACGTCGCCGTTCAGCACCCGCTCCGCGCCGAACAGCATCAGCCCTTCATCATACACGATGATGCTCCGCTGCATCGTGACCGTCAGGTAGAGCAGCGAAACCACCACCAGCACCGCGACCACTACCATGCCAGAAACAGTTTGAGCCTTGCCCCTGAGATCGAGGGATCCAAACATGATAAAACTTTCAAATCGGCCCGGCGCGCGGAAGCGAGGCCTCCCTACCAAACGGGAAGCATCGTATGCAACATAGAACATTCCACTCCGGTCAGGCGCTTACCGCCTCGCCCCCAATCGTCATGCTCCGGCGTATTGCTGGACCGGAGACTGCCTCGCGTATTTGCGCGCCATTGCGTTACATCTTTCTTCGGCTGGTTTGATCGGCCCCTGTCCCCGGCACACCACGCGGAATCGAACACCATCACCGGTGCCGTAGCATCCGTGGCGGAATGCCAGACCGCCAAGCTCGTCTACGGGCTGAACACCGGACCAAATCACCCTCGCAACGCCAACGCCACGATTTCCGCCAGCCGAACGTAGTCGTCCACCTCGTTGTATGCGAACGCGGACAGCCGCAGCCACAGCGCACCATCCAGGGCATGCACCGGCGCGTCCGTCCCGGCTGCCATCAGCCGCTGGCGGATCGCCATCGCATGCGCCGGGCTGGCATCCTCGACCGGCAGGCGAACCGTGGCCATTGCGCCGGCCACCGGCCCTCGAGTCCCCACCTGCGTATTCAGCCGTTGGGCGATCAGTTCGGCACCCCGGGCTGCCAGGGTCCGGTTGCGGTCCCGCAACGCCGCACCGCCCAGCCGATGGTGGAACGCGATCGCCTCCGTCACCGCCAGGAAGCGGCTCGGATCGGTCGTGCCCGTCCAGTCGAACTCGGCCAGGAACCCCTGGCCGTACCCGTGTGAGATCGTGCCCGGGTGCAAACCCGCCTGCCGAGCCGGTGCCGCGTGCAGGAACGCACAACCTTTTGGGGCGCACAGCCATTTGTGGCAGTTGCCGACATACCAGTCTGCGCCGATCGCCGTCAGATCGAGGTCGACCTGACCGGGCGCATGAGCACCGTCGATCAGCACCGCCACGCCGGCGGCATGACAGGCAGCCACGATCCGCTGCACCGGCAGGACGATCGCGCTGCCAGAGGTAATATGATCGATCACCGCAAGGCGCGTCCGCTCCGTCATCGCCTCGACTACCGCCGCAACGAGGGAATCCTCGGTCGGGTCGGGGAACGTCACCGCCGCGCGGACGATCCTGGCGCCGGCCTGTTCAGTAACGAAGCGAACCGCGTTGTGCACCGCACCGTAAGCGTGGCTGAGAATCAGCACCTCATCGCCGGCCGCCAATGGAAACGACCGCAGAACGGCATTGCAGCCGCCGGTCGCATTATCCAGGAACACGACGTCACATCCGTTAACGTTCAGGAACGACCCAAGCGCATCCGCCGCCTCACGGATGGCCGCGGAATAAACCGTGCTCATGAAGCGGCTCGGTTGACGCTCCATCTGGTCCTGCCAGGCGCGCTGCGACGCAATCACGCGGCGGGGCGTGGCGCCGTAGGAACCGTGGTTGACGGTCAGGAAACCTGGATCCAGGTCCCATTCGCTGCGGACGCGATGGCCCAGATTGTCGAAAACAGGCGCTGGCGGCATGTTCGGGGCCTTCAATCCAACAGACGCAGCATGACCGCGGTACCCAGGCCGCCGCCCCGGCTCTCGGGCAACCGCGCGAAATCGACGAACGTCGCGACGCCGTCGGCCTCATCCAGGACGAGCCGGCCGAACGGGACGCCATCGCGCTCCAGGATACCAAACCGGGCCTCCGGATACTCGGCGCGATAACTCATCGTCTGCGAGCGAAACTGCATCCGAAGCAACGACTCTTTCGTGGCATCGTCGACCGGCATGGCGGCGACGCCGGGCTGCATGTGGCTGTGGAACAGCGCATAAAGAAAACCCGCATCGTCCAACCGTTCGGGACGCAGCATGAATGCCCCTTTGGTCGTTTCCAGCACAATCAGATCGTTCAAGCCGGCGTCTCCCTTACTCGCGGGGTCGTTGCGCCCCAAGATAACACACCCACCTGGATCCGCCACATCGCCGGGCAGGGCATGGTCGCCGGAGGATGCCCGGGCACACTCACGTCCGTGGTCGTGTAGCCTTTGCTGCTGTGCCGCGCCTCGACCTGGGGCCGTTGCCATGTATGCCTGGTCGATGCGATTGCCCCCTACAGGACAGGCAGCCCCAGACACTGCTTCTGAGGCCGGCCGATACCCACCCGAACTTCGCCGTCCCGGGTGCCTCGCGCATCCCGTTCGCGCTGATCTTCAAGGGACCGCCCGCCGATATCTTGCCGGCGGGACACGACCGGGCCACCGTCCAGGAAGGTCCGATTTTCGAACTGTACGCGATCCGTACCCATGTCCGCGACCGGCAGGACTATCAGGCGGTGTTCAGCTAATACCCGATCGCCTGGCCACCGTTTCGCCGGGCCGCGCTGACGCCGACCTTTCGTTCCCGTCATGGCCGGGCTTGGCCCCATACGCATCAGGATAAGCGGTGTATGGAGAATAGTTTGGTCCGGCACATCGTTCTGCCCTCGTCATCGCCCGGCGTGACGAGGGGAAGAAAGTCCGCCTCCCTTCCCCGTCACGCCTGGGGGTAGTTCACCGGCATGCTGTATTCGAAGGGTGGCAGGTCGGCGAGTGCCTCCCGCCGGTCGCCCCCGGGATTGCTGGCCAGCGTGCTCTCGCGCGATAGCAGCATGGTGCTTCGTTTCGTCACCTCGTAGCGGGGCCAGGTGGGCAAGTGGGGGTTGGCTGGGTTGCCAGTATGCGCGAAGGCGGACCAGGTAGCGATCATCATCTGCGTCAGTGGCGCGATGTCCGGCCCGGTGCCGAGCAGCGCCTCCGCGACCGGCGCGGTACCGAACACGAACGGCACCTCCAACGTGTGCGGTGACTGCAGCACGCCGCCGCGCACAGGGGTGCGCCAATCGAATACGTAGGTGTAGACGGGCGCCCGCGCCGCGGCCGATTGCAGTGCTGCCTCGCTCGTGGTGTTGCGGCGGTAAGTGTAATCGGTGGTGACGGCGGCCATGATCTGGTGCGGCGTCGCCGTCCCCATAGCGGAGCGGTACGCGTCGATGATCCTGGCTGTGGCCGCCGGGTCGGTACGGAGGAAGCGGGCGAGCCGACGCTCCACCTCCGCGCCATCGAGCGAGAAGTTCGCCATGTTCGCAGCCATATACAAGGTGGACTCGGTGGCGACGTTGCCGAACATGGTGGTTATTTCCCCGGCGCCGTCGGGGGCGGCCGGGTCGAACGGGTTGACGGGGAATGTAACGCCGTCCAGCACGGGCCGGAATACGGGCGGCATCCCCTTCATCAGCGGGATAAGCCGGTCCGCCGGGACAGCTTGCAGCGCCGCCGCGGTGGGCCGGTCGATCTCCAGCCTCTGCGCCAAACCGTGCGTCAGGGCGGCGGCTTGTTCCGGCGGCGTGAGGCGCAGGCTGCCCGAGCAGCTCTGGGCGATCGCCTTGTGGAACAGGCCGCGTGCGGCGGGACAGGCGAGTAGTGCGCTGACCTTCGCGCCGCCGCCCGACTGGCCAAAGATGGTGACGTTGCCGGGGTCGCCACCGAACGCCGCGGCGTTGTCCCGAATCCAGCGTAGTGCCGCCACCATGTCCAGAACGCCAGCATTGCCCGACTGAGCGAACTGGTCGTCTGGGTCATCCAGCTTGAGGTAGCCGAACAGATTGAGTCGATGGTTGATTGTGACGACCACGTCGCCGTCGCGCGCCAGCCCCGTGCCGTCGAACCCGGGCGCCGAGCCGGCGCAGCTGACCCAGGCGCCGCCGTGCAGCCACACCATCACCGGCCGCTTGCCCGCTGTTCCCGTCGTCCAGACGTTGAGGAAGAGGCAATCCTCCGACATCGGCTCCAGCGCGCTGTACCAGGCGCCCAGCGGGTCGGAGGAAGCAGGCAACTGGGGCGCCGAGGACCCGAACGCGATGGCGTCCCGCACGCCGGGCCAAGGTGCGGCGGGAGCCGGTGGTCGGAAGCGGTTCGACCCGGCGGTGGAGGCGCCGTAGGGGATACCCTTGAAGCAGCTGACGCCACCAGCCGCCAAGCCGCGCAACTTGCCGCCGGTCGTATCCGCGACGACTGACGCGATACCCTGCGCCCGCGCTCCATCGCCGGCAACGAGGCCGCCGGCGATGGTCAGCACGGCCGTGCGGCGGCCGATGGGGGTGGACATGTCATCTCGTTCCCTGATCTCGCTAGTTTTGCCGGAATTGAGCGGTGGCTCATTCTCCGTGTCAACGGCGGGTGTCAGGCCCGATCAGTGGGGATCCCTTGAGTCGGCCGCGCGACGTGACCTGGCGCGGGCCTTTCACGCCTTGGAACTCGCTGCGCTGCAGAGCCTGGTCGATCTCGAGCAACAGTTAAAGCTGGATTGGCTATCCGACGCGAACTTGCCGCAAAGGACCCCCAAGTGTCCGTTCCGCTATCAGCCAATCGTGAACTGCAGCGCTATCAAGCCCGGCGTCAGGTTAAACGGCGAAGATGGGTGAAAGCGGACCTTCAGTGGCCGTGCAGGAATTTGCGCAACTGTGACTGCTCGGTCGGTCAGTGCACCGCCGCAAAGCCCGTGACGGGAACCCCGGAAGCACCAGGCCTCCGCGCACTGAGCAGACACCGTGCCTCCTCCAGCCTGTTGGCGTCGAGATAGGCCTTCAACAAAGTGAACTCGATCAGGTCGTGCTGCGCGCGGCTGCCGCCAATGCGTTCGCTTTCCCCGGCGAGCGGGCCGAGCGCGTCGATCGCCGCGGAAAAATCCCCCTGTTCGAACGCCGCGAAACCGCGTGACAGCGCTGGAAGGTAAGAGCCGGAAGGATAACGCCCCTCCCGCGCCAGATCCTCCATCTGGTTGGTTCGGACGTCGAGCGCGGCGTCATCGCCCATGACGGCTTGTGCCAGGATGACGTGCAGGTCAGCGAGCCCGTTGCCCGGCCGCGACAGCGCGCTGTTCGCATACTCGTACATCGCGCGCCAGGCAGCGGCGTCGCGCGGATGGCCAGCCAGTTCGGAACGCCACAAAAACGCCGCCGCATCCGACATTTTCTGTTGTGGACCGCCGCTGTGCCGGTCAAGCGCGATGGCGTCCCGATAAAGCCGCAGCGCCTCGGCCCAATTGCCGGCCTGCAGCTCACAGAGCGAGAGATGCCAGCTCAAATGGCCATGGAAAAATCCATTGCGGGGATAGGTGGTGAGCCAGGAGGACAGGTAGGCGCGCGCGGTGTCGAGCTCGCCGCTTTCGTAACAAACATGCGCGAAACCGTGCGCGCCGTGCGCGTTGTTCGGGTTCGCCGCCACGGATCGTTCAATCTTCGGCCGGGCGGCCGCGAGTTGCCCGTCTTCCGCGAGCGCCAGGGCATGATAGGCGAGGAACCAGAAATCGTCGCCGTAGTGTGGTGCGAGGCTGTCCATCAGCACCGAGATCTGGTGCTTCTGCCCGATGCGGCCGGAGGCACCAATCAGGCCGTTAGGGTTCGCGGCACTGGCCAGCACCAGTGCGTCGCGCGGCCATGCCGACAGATGCGCATGCAAGGCAGCGATCGCGGCGTCGGTCCGGCCCGCGAACACCAGGTCGAAAAACGCGATGTGACTGGCCTCGCGCGGCGGGATACCAGGGGCCAGGTCTTTGGCCTCCGCCTGGGCGGCCCGCGCCGCCACCACGTTGCCTTCCCGCATCAATACCTGGGCCTTGCCGGCGTAGGCCAGGGCAAAACCGGGGTCGGCGGCGATGGCCCGATCAAACGCCTCGACCGCGCCGGGGTAGAGTGTCAGCGCCAGATCGCAGCCTCGAACGTAGGCGTCCCGCGCGGCGGCGGAGGCAGTCGACAAGGACAGGTCGTATCGGTCGGCTAGCATGGTGGATCCTCCTGGCCGCTTTTGTTGAACATCTACCGCGCTCTTCGGCCATCACAAAAGGGCGCCTGTCGCGAGACCGGGGCGGCGATGAGGTAGCCATCGTTCCATGGCCTTCGATGCCGGTCTGGGCATCTGTCGGACGGCACAGCGAGGGAACGTCCGCCTTGGCGGGTCGCTTTCTTTCGTCGACAATTTCCAGGAACAAACCTCCGCTTGTCGCCGTTGGACGCTCCAAGGCAGCCGTTCCGCTCCCGCCCAATCGCGTCCATGGCGTCCATTTGGTCGCCATCGCGCCCACCATAAGTCGATCTTCGCTCGGGCGCCCTTTGTCGCTCATTCTGACAAATAATACCTGTTTCAGGAAGCAGACCTCTCGTTATGGGGCGAGCAAACGCGAAACCCAATCGGATACAGCATCACCGCTGCTCATGTCGGATTGCACCAGGCCATCGACCATGAAGGTCGGTGACGCATGGATCCCGTTCTGGCGCGCATATCTGCAGTGCCATTTGACTTGCCGATCCAGGTTCGGGATGGCGAAGGCGTCGGCCAGTTGCAAATCGCTATAGGCTTCAATCCGCGCGATAATGTCCCTGGGCGTGGCATCCATGTTCGGGCCGTCGCAATGGCGCGTGAACTCAAACTCCTCACGGTGCGCCGCGACCGCCGCCATGACGGCCTTGGCCGCTTCCTTGCCCCCCGGCAACGTGGACGCCGCCAGAATGCAACGCACGACCACGCCGGAATACATGTGCCACGGCTGTGACTGCAGACGGATCTTAATGGTGATCCGGTCTTCTCCGGCCAACTCCAGCGTCTCGTCGAGCTTGCCAAACGCTCTCACGGAGAACGGGCAGGTTGGCTCCAGAAATATTTCGAACAGGCGCGGGCCTCGCCCCCAGGTCAAGGGATCGGCATTCCATGTTGCTGTCTGGCTCATACAATCCATCCCATTTTATGAACCCCTGCTTATGACACTCCCTGCGCGTGTGAAAGGGTGTGGGATTACCCAGATACGGTCGGCTTCCGGCGCATGGAAGCCTTGGGGCTCGAACGGGCGTGGCTCAATGAGGAAGAGGACGGCGGGGCAAGTCACCTCGGTGCGCAACCGGGTAGAACCTGCTTCGCCGCTTCGGTCGTCGCGACGGTCGAAGCGGGGCGTGACAGGCCAGGGGTTGCGGCGGCCTCCGGCGGGTTACCCGCATGATCCCAGTATGGCGGCTTGCCGAAGCGCGCTTCAATGAAGGACAGGAAGGTGCGGACCTTGGGCGAGACGACCTTCTTGGGCGGATACACGCCCCAGATCGCCCGCTGCGGCCCCGGCGCGATGAGTGCCTCCCAGTCCGGGAGCAGCGGAGTTAGCCGACCGGCCATGATTGCCTCACCGGTCAGCCAGGTGGGCAGTAGCGCGATCCCCAGACTGGCAAGCACGGCATCGAGCAATGCCTCGGAATCGTTGGCGCGCAGGCGACCGCGCACCGGGACTTCCAGCGGTTCCGTCGTCGGCGGGTCATGCGCCAGGAAATACCAGACCTGCTTCGGCTGCAGCGCGAAAAGCAGGCAGTCGTGGTCCTCCAGGTCGCTCGGCACGGCAACGGGGCGCCGGTCGGCGAGATAGGCAGGCGCAGCTACCAAAAGCCGACGCTGCGGCGCCAGGCGTCTGGCCACCAGGGTGGAATCCGCCAGCGCACCGATCCGCACCGCAACGTCGGCACCGCTGGCGATCAGGTTCACCGTCTCATCGGTAAGCGTCGCGTCCACCTGGATGTCGGGATACGCGGCGAGGAAATCCCGCAGGTGCGGCACGACGTGCCGACGGCCGAACGCGCCCGGGATGTTGATCCGCAGCAGGCCCTGCGGCCGCACGTTCAGCGAGGTCGCCGCCAGCCTGGCGTCCGCCACCTCGGCGACGATCCGCACCGCGCGGTCATAGAAGGTGGTGCCGACCTCGGTCAGGTGCAGGCGGCGGGTTGAACGGTTGAACAGGGCCGCGCCCAGATCCGCCTCCAGGGCGGTGACGTAGCGCGACACGGTGGAGACCTTTACGCCCTCCTCGGCGGCGGCGCGGGAGAAGCTGCCCAGTTCCACGGCACGAACGAAGGCGCGCATTCCGGCGAAGTAGTCCACGCTGTGCTCCCAGCCTTCAGTCCAGGCCTGCCCTGCCCCGCCCTGTCCATTCAGTCCATGGCTTTACTCTCAGCCATTCACCCCATGGCCGCAAAAATCATTTGCCTCCGCGGCCATTCCGTACAGGCCGTGCTCCGGCCATTTCCGGGGCGTTCCCTGACGGAGCAGGAGGGTGTCATGGATTCGTTAATCGATCGTCTACCCGAACAAGCCGCCGAGCTGGCGAGTGACACGGCGGCTTTGCCTTCTTCGCAAGAATTGCCCAAGGCGGCAATCCGCTGTGTAGGCGTGGTGGGGCTGGGCCGCATGGGCGAAGCTTTCGCGGAGACCCTGCTGTCCGCCGGCTACCGCGTCGTCGCCTATGATCGGGACAAGCGGCGCGCGCAGCCGTTGCAGATCAAGGGGGCCCGCGCGGCGGTGCGGCTGGCGGATCTCGCAGCCTGCGACCTCGTGATCAGCGCGCTGCCGGACGACGTCGCGCTTGAGTCCGTGGCGCTTGGGCCCGATGGGCTGATCGCCATTCTGCCGCCCGGCGTCCTGCATGTCTCCGCTGGCACGATCAGCCCCGAACTGTCGCGTCGGCTGGCTGGCGCGCATGCCGTGCATGGACAAGAGTTCGTGGCCGCGCCGGTGCTGGGCAACCCCGACCTCGCCCACGAGCAGCTTCTGTTCGTGCTGGCGGGCGGCGCGCCGCAGGCGGTGGCCCGCGCCCGGCCGGTGCTGGAGCGGTTGGGCCAGCGCGTGTTCGTCATTGGCGACGATCCTGGGCAGGCCAGCCTGGTCAAGCTCGCCTGCAACGTGCTGACCGCCGCGACGCTGGAAAGCATGGGCGAGGTGTTTGCCCTGCTGCGCAAGGCCGGCATCGATCCTCAGCTTGCCTTCGACGTGTTCACCGGGTCGCTGTTCGACGGCCGGGTGCACAAGACTTACGGCGGCAAGATCGTCGATGGGCGCTACGATCCGCCGGGAATGACGGCGCCGCTCGCGGTGAAGGATCTGCGCCTGGCGTTGGCCGAGGCCGAGAAGCTGGCGGTGCCGATGTCGGTCGCCAGCCTGGTGCATGACCGGCTGGTCGCCTGCGTGGCGCGTGGCTGGGGCGGGCTGGACTGGTCGGCGCTGGGGCTGCTGGCCGCTGCCGATACCGGGCTGGGCGATGCCGGGCTGGGTGATACCGGGCTGGGCGATGCTGGGCCGGCAAGCCAGCGGAAGCTTTGAGCGGGGCTGCGGCAATGCCCTCCGCCTTCGCCATCCTGGTCGGCCTGCAGCTTGTCGGGGAGGTGCTGCGGCAGACGCTGCACCTTCCGCTGCCGGGGCCGCTGATCGGCATGGTCCTGCTGACCGTCTTGCTGGTGGCTCGCGGCAGCGCCGGGGCAGCGGCTCAGCGCGCCGTCCCGCCGCCGCTGTTGAAGGCAGCCAACGCGCTGATCGCGAATATGGGGTTGCTGTTCGTGCCAGCGGGCGTCGGCATCATCGCGGAACTCGGTGTGCTGCAGCAGGAGTGGTTGCCGATCCTGGCGGGACTGCTGGTTTCGACAGTGCTCGGGCTCGCGGTCACCGGGCTGGTGATGCACCACGTCTCACGGGTTGCCGGCGCCGGACGCCGGGCGCTGCCAGAAGCAGCCGCTGAATAGGAGGTGTTCGATGGGTCACGTTTTACTGGCGGTCTGGCAACCGCTGGGCATGACGCCGCTGCCCTGGCTGGCGGTGTCGATCGCGGCCTACGTGTTCGGCCAGATGGTGCAGCGGCTCTGCAAAGGCGCGCCGCTGGCCAATCCCGTGCTGATCGCAATCCTGGTCGTGTGCGTGCTGCTGGAGGCCACCCACACGCCATACGCCCGCTACTTCGCCGGCGCGCAGTTCATCAACTTCTTGCTCGGGCCGGCGACGGTGGCGCTGGCGGTGCCGCTGGCGCTGAACCTCAACCACGTGCGGCGAAGTTTGCCCGGGGTGGGGCTGGCTCTGCTGGCCGGCTCGCTGACCTCGGCGCTGAGTGGCGTTGCCGTGGTCGCCTGGCTTGGCGGGGGCAGGGCCGTGGCGCTCTCGATGGCACCGAAGGCGGTGACGACGCCGATCGCGCTGTCGCTGTCGCAGGAGGTCGGCGGGCTGCCGGCGCTGACCGCGGCACTGGCGATTGCCGGCGGGATCATTGCCGCGATCGTTGGGCAGACGATGCTCCGCTGGTTGCGGGTAGACGACTGGCGCGCGCATGGGCTGGCGGCCGGCGTGGCCGGCAGCGGGGTGGCAGCGGCGCAGGTGGCACCGCTGAGCGGTTTGGCAGCGGCGTTCGCGGCGCTGGGGATTGGGTTGAACGGGCTGCTGACGGCGGCGGTCGTCCCACTGGTGGCGCTGCTGTGGCCAGGGTGAGGGCCGGGGGCCATTGGGAGGCCCAAACGGATCGGCGCCGTTTCCAGAACGTGGCCGCATGTTTGTGCCAGCAGCCTGGAGAGACACGGGCCGCATCGCCACTAGAGCAACGTCAGCCTGACTGGAACAGTCCGTCTGACAAAGTTGCTCGTGAAAACAATGATCCAGAGCATGCTGACTGTTTCCAGTCAGCCTAAAAATGCTCCAGTCCAGGCCGCTGACCAGTCATCATTCGGCGACGAATATGCAGCCAATATTAGCAACAGACATATCGCGAGGAACAGTATTCAGTCCTCCCTACCCATCCGCACGCCACATAGTTGGCAAGCAGCCGATCCAGGGCGCCTTAGCCGAGAGTCCGCTGAGCATTATGAACCGGGTTACGAAGGAATTCCATTCATGGACCTGCTCCACGCCCTCGGAACGTTCGTGCGAGTCGTCGAAACCGGTTCCTTTTCCGCCGTCGCCCGCGAAACCGACAGCAGCAATTCAAGCGTCACGCGCCTGATCGGACGGTTGGAAGACCATTTCGGGATCCGGCTGTTGCATCGCACGACACGGCACCTCGGCCTGACGGATGACGGCGAAAGCCTGCTTGCCCAGGCTCGCGGTATGTTGGAGGCGGCGGAGCAGATGGAGGCGACGCTCGGGCGCCGAAAGGCCTCGCCCACCGGCCGGGTACGTGTGGGCCTGCCACCTGGGATGGCGATCCTGGTCACTTCCCGCCTGTCCAGTTTGTTTCGGCGTTACCCGGGACTGTCAGTCGACCTGGTGATCGGCGAGCGATTTGGCGACTTGATCGAGGAGCGTCTCGACCTTGTGGTCCAGAACGGGCGGTCAGAACATGCCTCGGCTGTCGTGCGCGCAATCGCAACGTTCAGCCGGGCCGTGGTGGCCACTCCGGCGTATCTGGAAGAACACGGCGTCCCACAGGATCCCGAAGCGCTCGCCCACCACAGTTGCATCGTTCATGAGACCGGACCGGATAGCAATCGCTGGAGCTTCACTGGCCCGACCGGGCCGGTCGATGTCCGGGTCGCGGGTCCCCTACATGCCAGCAGTGCCACGATGGTGCACCGTGCGGCGTTGGCCGGCTCCGGTATAGCCTGCCTTTTGGAACCTCACGTGCTGGATGACATCCGCGCCGGCCGGCTGTGCCGGCTGCTGCCGAAATGTACTTCCGAACGAGAACGGATCTTCGTGATGTATCCGTCGAGACGCCATGTACCGCCACGGACGCGCGTTTTGATCGACTTCTTCGTGTCACTAGGCCGAGAGGCCGAGGCGCAGTTTGCGAATACTCGTGCGTCGGTGGACGACGAACACGCGTCGCGGGTTGGTGCCCCAATCGCTGCGTGAGCGAGCTCCACGGCAAGCGCTGCCAACGGCGCAAGTGCGGCACGCCTGGAATGGAATGCCGGGTGTGTGTGCGCGTACCTGGTCGGGATCACGCTCGCGGATCGCAAACGCTTCGACCTGACCGATGCGTCCGGCGGGTTATCTAGGGCTTTGGTGACGGTCCCGAGGCGGGGCGCAGACCCAAATGGAGACGCCACCCGTTAGTGAAGTTTCTTTCCGTAACTGAGCTTATCGCGCGCGCTGGCGCGTACGCAGCGTCAATTGTGCGGCCGGAGAGAAGGCGCGTGCTCGCATGAGCAATGTCATAACCAGTCCCGCGATACCGGACGCGGCCAGGATCATGGCGACGATGATGAACTGGTAGATGCCGGCGTAAACCGGATTGGCGCCCGACACCATCATGCCGGCCATCACCCCGGGTATCCACACCAGGCCCAGCGACTTCATCATGTCGAGGCGGGGCAGCAGGCTGGCGTACACCGCACTCTGCACGTAAGGCGCGACGGTGACGGCGGGGTCGGCACCGAGCGCCAGGCCGGCCTCCACCTGGCCGACATGCGCGGTGACCTCGGCCCGGAAGCGTTCGGCCGCCTGGGCGCAGGCATTCATGGCATTGGCGATGATCATGCTACCCACGGGCACCAGCATCGTAACGCTCGTTTGCAGCGTGCCGGTCGCGAGCATTGCGGCGATCACCACGCCGGACCCGGCAGCTATCGCCCAGAAAGAGAGCAGTATCGACCCATTGATCTCCCGCGCCCGGCGCGAGGCGGTCACCGCCGCGGCGACGGTCATCAGTAGCAGGATCAGCGCGCCGACGAGCAGCGTTCCGTGCAGCAGCACAGCCAGGACGGCCCCGACGAACACCATCTGAACGAGGCCCCGGGCAAGCGATACCGCAGCCTCGCGCTCCACATGCACGGCAAAGCGCCGGCATGCAATCACCACGGCCAGGCAGAGGACGATGGCGCCGGCCGCCTGAGCCAATCCCACGATAAGGTTGCCGCTCAGGCTGTTCAACAATTCAGCCAGCATGCAACACCTCCTTGGTCGGTCCAATCGCGACCAGCCTGCCAGCCTCCAGGACCATTGTGCGGCTCGCAATCCGAGCGGCCTGGGCCCTGTTGTGCGTGACGATCACACAGGTCATCCGCCGTTCCTGAATGATCCCCAGCAGCAGTTCCTCGATACCTCGCACCGAAGCCTCGTCGAGCGCGGAGGTCGGCTCGTCCAGCAGCAGCCCCTCTGGCGCGTTCGCCAGAGTGCGCGCCACGGACACGCGTTGTGCCTCGCCGCCGGAAAGGTTGCTGACGTTACGATCCTGGTATCCCCCCAAGCCGACCCGATCGAGCAGCGCCGCAATCTGCTCCGTGCTGAGAATTTCGCCGCGCTGTCGCGGTCCGAAGGCGATATTTGCCGCCACGGTCCCAGGAAACAGATAGGCTGTCTGCATGACCATGCCGACACGACGACGCAACTCTCGTGGTGCGATCTCGCGGTAGTCCTCGCCGGTGAGCAGTACTGTGCCGCCGGTTGGCTCGTCCAGACGGTTTAGCAGACGCAGGAAAGATGATTTACCTGCGCCACTCGGGCCGACCACGGCCAGCACCTCGCCCGGCGGTATCTGAACGCTGATGCCGTCCACCAGGACTTTGCCAGAGACAGCCCGCGACAGATTCCTGGTTTCGAGCGTCGGCACCTCTGGCGACCGATCCGCTGACGCATTCCGGCCGGCTTCCGCCGGATATTCCACGTTGCCATTGAGGTTTGCATTCCGAACAATCGTTGTTTCGAACATTCGCGGCTCCCGGTTGCGGCGGCCCGGATTCGCATCCTGCCGGAAGAAGGTAACCCGGACGTGAGCGCGGTGGAAATGCACGTTGGTCAGGGCAATATGTCCGATCTGAATATCGAACGTCTTCGGTTGAGGTTGCATGTAGAGGTTGTACTGGGACATCTCTCTTCGCCGAACCGAGACGTCGCGAAAGCGCCGGAACCCGTAAAGAAAACCGGCACCGGGAATGCCTGGTCAGCACGGATAAACTCGAAGACAAGAGCCACGGCCAGCAGCATCCGAATCGTGCCTGCAGGCGACTGCCACCGCCCCCGCCAGGCGTCGCTCACCCGCTGGTGTCCTGCTCCCGAAGTTCGTCGCATTTAGCGGGCGTTGAGGGCGGATATCTTGACGACGGCCTGCAACCGTCCGGAACTCGCAAAGCCGAGCACGAGACTCCAGCCGGTTTTCCAGAACATGCCGGACGCCATGCCCAGCGGACCGGTTCTCGCGATTATGTCGTGCATCGCCCCTCCCGTTTCTCCGAGTCGGCCGCCGCATGCGCCGTCGGGTTTCTCAATCTTCGGACGTATCGACGGCGATGCGTGCCGAAGTCAGGGCGGCGGCAATCCGAATGAAATGGGCATGGGCTTTTCCCTTACAGATGGTTCCCCTGGCCTG